>JBEEMN010000314.1:0-3161 GCA_041192625.1 Armatimonadota bacterium | reverse complement strand
CTACCGCGAACCGCTCGAGACATTTGCATCCAATATCATGGGCACCGCCAATGTCCTGAATGCGCTCCGCGCGTGCCCGGACTGCCGCACCGCCATCATGATCACCACCGACAAGGTCTACCAGAACCGTGAGTGGGCTTGGCCATACCGCGAAGATGACACACTTGGCGGGCACGATCCGTATAGCGCGAGCAAGGCCGCGTGCGAGATCGTGATCAACTCATTCCGTCAGTCCTTCCTCAACGATGCCGGTGTTGCGGTCGCAAGCGTCCGTGCTGGAAATGTCATTGGCGGCGGCGACTGGTCGGAAGACCGCCTGATTCCGGATGCTGTTCGCGCATGGACAACCGGCCAAACGCTTTCCATTCGCAGACCGGATTCTGTGCGTCCGTGGCAGCACGTCCTCGAACCGCTGCGCGGTTATATTGAGCTTGCCGAAAAACTAGATGCCGCACCAGACCTTGCCGGCGCCTACAACTTCGGCCCGCGAACACACATGGCGGCTACGGTCCGGGATGTGATTAACATCGCGCAGAGTGCTTTCGGCTCCGGGGATGTTGCATTTGGCACCGAGGTCAGCGGACCGCATGAAGCCGGGTTGTTGATGTTGGATGTGTCGAAGGCAAAGCAGGTTTTGGGCATTGATCCCTGCCTTGCGCTTGAAGCTGCGGTAGCGACGACGATGCATTGGTACCGGGATCACCATGAAGGCGTAGCGGCGCGGGAGCTCTGTGTGAAGGATATTCGTGCCTATACGGCTGCCGCAGGCATCGGGGATGTAACTTGATCATCGTCGACACAGCGCTTGCGCAGCGCGCAGCGGAAGGACGACCGGTCCGCGTCGGGATGATTGGTGCTGGCTTTATGGCCTGGGGCATCAGCAATCAAATTTGCAATTACATCCCGGGGATGACGCTTGCCGCCGTGTCGAACCGTACGCTTTCCGGGGCCGAAAAGGCTTATGCCGAAGCGGGCATCACGGTGACGCAGCATGTGAAATCGGCGGCTGAGCTTGATGCAGCAATCGATGCCGGCATTCCGTGTGTGACATCCGATCCGCATGTGCTCTGCGCTGCGAAAAACATCGATGTCCTGATTGAAGTCACGGGCACGGTTGAGTTTGCGGCGGGTGTGCTCCTGGATGCTTTCGCGCACGGCAAGTCGGTTGTGATGATGAATGCCGAGCTGGATGCGACTATTGGACCCATTTTGAAGGTCTATGCGGACAAAGCCGGCGTGATTCTGTCAGGCTGCGATGGCGACCAACCGGGTGTTGAGGTCAACCTCTGGCGCTACGTCAAGAGCATTGGGATGAAGCCTCTCGTCTGTGGCAACATCAAGGGACTGCAGGATGCCTACCGTAACCCGACCACCCAGGCGGGGTTTGCAAAGCAGTGGGGCCAGCAGGCGCATATGGTGACCAGCTTTGCGGATGGCTCTAAAATATCTTTCGAACAGGCGATTGTGGCAAACCATACTGGCATGAAGGTCTCGCAGCGCGGCATGGAAGGTCGTGATTTCCGTGGCCATGTGGATGAGTTAACCAAGGTCTACGATGCGGATGCGCTCATGCAAATGGGTGGGATGGTCGACTACGTTGTCGGTGCGCAGCCCGGGCCGGGCGTGTATGTGATTGGCTACTGCGATGACCCTCGGCAGCAGCATTACTTCCGTTACTACAAAATGGGGGATGGCCCTCTCTACAGCTTTTACACGCCGTATCACCTCTGTCATGTGGAAGTCCCTCTGTCGGCGGCGCGTGTTGCGCTCTTCCGGGATGCTGTTATCGCGCCGCAGGGCGCTCCCGTCGTAGATGTCATCACGCTCGCAAAGACCGACCTCAAGGCCGGGCAGACCCTCGATGGTATCGGGTGGTACATGACCTATGGGCAGTGTGAGAACGCGGATGTTGTACGTGCGCAGAACCTCCTCCCGATGGGCCTTGCTGAGGGCTGTGTCCTGAAGCGGGATGTCAGCCGTGATCATCCGCTAACCTACGATGATGTGATTCTCCCGGAGGGGCGGCTCTGTGACCGTCTGCGGGATGAGCAAAACGCACACTTCTCTTAGAAACGAACAAACCGCGAGCGCCCGTTCGCGGTTTTGATCGTTTGGACGCCACTGTCCACGCGTGTGACTGATCTACATCGTTGGAAACCAGCAACGGAGTCAGCATAGGGCGGACGATGAACCCCGGCCTATGCCATTCGGGAGACTTGTGTTGCAGTCGTGTCATATCGATGTAATACAAAGGTGGGATGTTTCCCACCGGAGTATCCTTAAATGCCAGCAGTTGCACCCTTGGTTGAAAAAGGTAGCGACCCACAGGAGCCAAAAGGGCTGTCGCAAGAGGCTGCCGCAGCGCGCCTTGCAGAGGATGGTCCTAACTCCCTCCCTGCCACAGGGCAACGCGGGTTCTGGGTGATGGTTTTGAACATCATCCGCGAACCGATGCTCATGCTCCTCATCGCCTGCGGGATTGTCTATCTGATTTTGGGAGATCCTCAGGAAGCCACACTCTTGCTTTGCGGCGTGGTCTTCATTTTTGGCATCACCATTGTTCAGGAACAAAAAACTGAACGCGCACTGGATGCTTTGAAAGACCTCTCGAGCCCGCGGACGCTGGTCATCCGTGGTGGTCACCCCATTGTGGTACCAAGCAAGGCTGTTGTGCGCGGCGATGTCGTCGTGCTTGGGGAAGGGGACCGCGTACCAGCGGATGGCATCCTGCTGCGTGAAAGCACACTCCAGGTGGATGAGTCTGTCCTGACCGGTGAGTCGCTTGCGGTTTCAAAGCGAGTGGCAAGATCCGGTGACCGGCAAATGGCACAGCCTGGCGGCGACAATACACCCTTTGTTTTTTCCGGGACGATGATCACGCGTGGGAGCGGACTGCTCACGGTTACCGCAACCGGGAGCGCAACCGCATTTGGCAAGATTGGCGCCGCCCTCTTCGATATTCAGCTAGAAGGAACCCGGCTTCAAGGCGAAGTCACAACCCTCGTCCGCCGTATTGCCATTTTCAGCCTGTTCACCTGCCTTGCCGTCATGGTCATTTATGGACTGGAACATGGACGCTGGCTAAAAGGTATTCTGACCGGGCTTAGCCTTGCGATGGCGATGATTCCTGAAGAGTTTCCTGTTGTCCTGACCATCTTTTT
>JBEEMN010000313.1:0-3166 GCA_041192625.1 Armatimonadota bacterium | reverse complement strand
GTCGGATTTGGCGATGGTGACTTTGAAAAGCCAATCATCGGAATCGCAAGCGGGCATTCGACCATCACTCCATGCAATATGGGGATTCGGCCATTAGCCGAGCGTGCCGAGCAGGCTGTCAGGGAAGCCGGCGGTATGCCTCAGACATTTGGGACAATCACGATTTCCGATGGAATCTCGATGGGCACGGAAGGCATGAAGTTTTCTCTCGTCTCCCGCGAAGTCATTGCTGATTCCATCGAAACCGTAATTGGTGGTCAAAGCATGGATGGTGTTATTGCAATCGGTGGCTGTGACAAAAACATGCCCGGAGCCATCATCGCTATGGCGCGCCTCAATGTTCCCGCCATCTTTGTCTACGGCGGAACGATCAAGCCCGGAAAGCATCGTGGTCAGGACCTGACCGTCGTCAGTGTTTTCGAAGCGGTTGGTGCACACAGTGCCGGCAAAATCGATGACACAGAGCTGCATGAAATTGAGTGTCGGGCAATCCCTGGTGCCGGTAGCTGCGGCGGGATGTACACGGCGAACACGATGTCGTCGGCTATCGAGGTCTTGGGCTTGAGTCTTCCTGGCTCATCCACGATGGCTGCCGAGGACCCAGAAAAGGCCGAGAATGCTGCCGAGAGTGGACGGGTTCTGGTAGAGGCAGTTCGCGCCAACAGGCTTCCATCCGAAATGCTGACGTTTAAGGCATTTGAAAATGCGATTGCAGTCTTGATGGCGCTCGGTGGTTCGACAAATGCGGTACTCCACTTTATTGCGATTGCCGATGCGGCAGGTGTGACGCTGACTGTGGATGATTTTGAGCGTATCCGCACGAAAGTTCCGGTTCTCTGCGACCTTAAGCCGAGTGGGAAGTACGTTGCAACAGACCTTCATCGCGTTGGTGGCGTTCCACTCATCATGAAGATGCTCCTCGAGCGGGGATTGTTACATGGTGATTGCATGACCATCACTGGCCAGACCATCGCCGAGACACTTGCAAACATACCAAGTGAGCCTCCTGCGGGACAAGATATTGTTCGTCCGTTTGATCAACCGCTCTACGCTGAGGGCCACTTGGCTATCCTAAAGGGCAATCTTGCACTGGATGGCGCCGTTGCCAAAATCTCAGGTGTCAAAGTTCCAGTCATCACGGGGCCCGCAAGAGTCTTCGATTCTGAAGAGGAGTGCCTTGAGAGCATCCTAGCCGGAAGCATCAATGCTGGGGATGTCCTTGTTATCCGCTACGAAGGTCCTAAGGGCGGTCCCGGGATGCGGGAAATGCTTGCGCCGACATCCGCGATTATCGGTGCCGGGCTAGGTGATTCTGTTGGTTTCATCACGGATGGCCGCTTCAGCGGTGGCACCTTTGGGCTAGTTGTCGGACATGTATCACCCGAGGCCGCCGTGGGCGGCACGATTGGTCTGTTGAAGGAAGGTGATTCGATTACCATCGATGCCCGCCAGCTTCTCCTGCAGGTCAATGTTTCCGATGAGGAGCTTGCTGAACGACGTGCAGTGTGGACCGAGCCTACTCCGCGTTACACGAAGGGCGTCCTCGCAAAGTTTGCCAAACTGGTCAGCTCGGCAAGCCTCGGAGCCGTTACGGACCGATTCTAACCTTGAGCTCAAAGACCGGTCAAACTCAAATCAGGGCTTTGGCCGGTCTGCAAGTTTCTTTCTAAAACGCATCGCACCGCTATTCATACAATAGCGTAATCCATTTGGCGTTTTGGGGATGCCAAACTTACCGTTGGCATCATCGAATAAATGACCCAAGTGGCCATCGCACCGCGCGCACAGGATTTCGACACGCTCGCCATCGGGATCGCGACGCTCTGAAACCACCTTCTTGTGGATAGGCTGGTAAAAACTTGGCCACCCTGTGCCACTATCAAATTTGGTGGATGCATAGAAGAGTGGCAAGTCACATCCGCCACAAGAGTAAAGTCCATCAGCGTGGTTGTTCCAGAACGAATTTGCAAATGCGCGCTCCGTTGCTGCCTGTCTCAGAATTTGAAACTGACTGGCCGTCAACGCTTTGCGCCATTCCGCCGGGGTTTTTGTGACTTTGCTGATGACATCCGGGATGTAGTCAACCGCCTTGGTATCTGTAGGCGTTGACGACGATTGTGCCGTGCCAGTCTGGGCACAGCTCACGGTAGCGACAATAAGGCAAAGTGTTGGAATAAGCATCGATGATTCTCCCTATGGTGTAAAAGACCAAGTAAATGCTGGTTTTGTTCCCGGCAGTTTGCGATTTATGGCACTCCTGGATGCATCACGCTAGGATAATTTATGTTGCTAGCCTTGTTCCCCGTGATTTTGTCAAGTGTTGATACATCGGAACGGCCAGCCACCGTAATCGTGCCAAACATCGCCGTCTACGTTCCTGCAAATGCGGCCGTCCGCGAAGCCTTCGGATCTACTTGGACTTCCTTCGGATTACGTAACCGCCCTGATTGGTCGAGAAACGAGGTCGTATTTTCACCTGATATTCGAGTTTTGAGCGCGCCGGCGAAGAGTAATGATGGGACAAGGTTGATGCTCATTCCCGCCTTGTACCGTGCGACGCTTCAGCTCAAAGGTAAGCCGAATCCGTTTAAACTGGCTGTCTTCGCTGAAGGTGGACTCGTTGGCGCATACACATCCGCAGGTAAGTCACGATTCACCGCTGCGCCTGCTACCGGTCTTGGTGTAAGCATCAGTCGTAACCGCCTTGATATCGAGGCACAGTTTATCCAAGCACTCAGTCAGGATGGACGTGATTTCACAGGATTTGGCATCGGGTTTGGTTACCGACTCTGATGTTCAACAGGTAGACTTGGAACAATAGGACGCTGTAAATAAGTAAGTAATGTCTATGCAGGCACAGGAAACACAACCGCGACAACAGGAACCGACATACAAGCAATGTGTTGGCTGTCGCTACCATGTCACAGAAACGGACACCGTGTGCCCGAATTGTGGTGTACCTGAACCCATGTCGTCTCTGTCTGGAATGGCTGGAATGTTTAACCTTGGCCCTGAGATGAACGACGCAACACGGGCGATGATTGGTGCGTTCATTGGCGCCGTTCTTGGAGCGCTTCTGATGCAGGGAGTCGGAGTTGCCGTTGGCGTGGCTGTTGGCGTCTCCCTTGGAATTCTCCTTGGTGCGGATCGTGGCCAGCAATCCCCT
>JBEEMN010000312.1:0-3167 GCA_041192625.1 Armatimonadota bacterium | reverse complement strand
AAATTTGGCATCATCGACCACAAAGCGGTCTATCAACGCGCAAAGGATGTCCTCGAAACCCATGGGTTTGCGATTGATCCGGCGGCGATGGTGGATTCGCTCGGTCCTGCGCAGCGACAGCTGGTCGAAATTGCAAAAGCTCTGGCCAGGAATGCAAAGGTTTTGTTGCTGGATGAACCGACATCCAGTCTTGGCGAGCAGGACATTTTGTCCCTCTTCGAAACATTGCGCGACCTCCGGGCAAAAGGTCTTGGCATTGTGTATGTCAGCCACCGCCTCCCCGAGTGTTTTGCAATCAGTGATCGCTTTGTAATCCTCCGGGATGGCGAGCTGGTCTACGAAGCCGACACCGCCGACACGGACACCAGTAAGGTTGTCAAGGCGATGGTCGGGCGGGACCTTAAGGACTTTTACCCCCGCGCATCCATTACCCCGGGGGCCGTCAAGGTCGCGATCGACCTTCCAGGCTTTAAGCTTGATATTCACGAAGGCGAAGTCATCGGAATCGCGGGACTTACCGGCTCCGGTCGCTCTCGCACCCTGAGAACCCTCTTTGGACTTGAGCCATCCACGGGAACGCTCACAATCGATGGAAAATCTGTTCCTCTCGGAAAAGGCCCGCATGTCTGCATCGATGCCGGCGTTGGCCTCCTGACCGAGGACCGCAAGAAGACAGGCCTCGCGCTCGCGCTTCCGATTCGGCATAACACGACGCTTGCAGGGCTGGACAAGGTTGCTCCGGGTCCATGGCTGCTGCACGGACCGGACAAAGCGGCAACGCAAACACAGGTTTCAGCGCTAGCGGTAAAGACGCCATCCACTGAAAATGCGGTGGGCAATCTTTCGGGTGGCAATCAGCAAAAGGTTGTTCTTGGGCGCTGGCTGCACGCGGAGAGTACTGTTTTGCTGTTCGATGAACCGACGCGCGG
This sequence comes from Armatimonadota bacterium, assembly GCA_041192625.1. GTDB lineage: Bacteria > Armatimonadota > Armatimonadia > Armatimonadales > Armatimonadaceae > CAIRTT01. The sequence goes on along the minus strand of JBEEMN010000312.1, from coordinate 2,238 downwards.
CGTGGATGTCGGCAGCAAGGTTGAGATTTACGAGCGGATGAACGATGTGACGCGTAAGGGCTCCGTCGTTGTTCTGGTCAGCTCCGAAATTCCTGAGCTCCTCGGGATGAGCGACCGCATCGCCATTTTGTTCCACGGAAAGCTTGTCACGGTGATTAACCGCGCGGATACGTCTCCTGAGCGTGTCCTCCACTGGATGATGACCGGGCGCGATATCGCCCCTACCGAAACGGCAGACCAGCCACACCAGGAAGCCAACTCATGACACTCGCAAAACGCCTCCTCCCAGCCGTCTCCCTGATACTGCTGTTCCTCTTCTTTGCATCCCAGTCGGCTCCCTTCCGGAGCATGGACAACATCACCAACATTGTCGGGCAAAACGCCTGGCTGCTGATTGCATCCATGGGAATGACCATCGTTATCCTCGGTGGTGGCATTGACCTCTCCGTCGGCTCTGTGATGGCATTTTGCGGCGTGGTCAGCGTCCATTTAATGGTCAACATGAAGGTTCCGGTGCCCATCGCAATGCTCGCGGGCATCGCGGCAGGTGGCGTGGCGGGTGCGATCAATGGAATCCTGGTCACAAAGCTGCGGATTCCGGCATTTATCGCTACGCTCGGGATGCTACTTATCGCGCGCGGGGCTGCCCTTTCCTTGTCAAAAGGTGTCACTGTGGATGGCGCACCTGAGGCATTTATGCAGTTTGCCGGCGGCAAGCTCTTGAATATCCCGACGCCACTCATTATGACCGTTGCCATTGCAGGACTTGTCGCGCTTGCGATGCACTTTACGAAGTTTGGTCGCTACGTGCAGGCGATCGGCTCAAATGCGGAAGCAGCCCGTGTCAGCGGTGTGCCAGTGCACAAAACTTTGCTCTGGACGTACATCCTGGGTGGAATCTTTGCTGGCTTCGCCGGACTTGTTGAAGCCGCCCGCCAGGGTTCTGGAAACCCAACGAGTGCGGAAGGTTATGAGCTGGATGTTGTCACGGCGGTTGTCGTGGGTGGCGCCAGCCTCTCGGGCGGCGAAGGGCGTGTCAGCGGCACCATCCTCGGTGTTCTGCTCGTAGCATTTCTCCGGAATGGCCTCAACCTGATAGGTGTCGAACCGTTTCTGCAGAAAGCCTATATTGGCGCACTGATTCTCGCAGCCGTTGCGTTTGACCAGTGGGCCCGCCGCAAGTCCGCAGCCTAGGAAAATCAAATGTCCGAACAAGCGATCCAGTCTGGTCTTTCGATGCAGCTGCCTGAGCTCCTCCGCGACTTCAATGGCAAACCAGTTGAGACAGCTGGACAGTGGAAGCGCTTCCGCAAGGACATCCTCAAGCGGGTTCAGGATGAGATGTACGGTGCCTTGCCCGCCACACCACCTGGCATGGCATTCGAAGTCACAAGCGAATTCAAGGATGCCCTCGGCGGAACGGCAACCTGCCGGATTGTAAGGATTCACTTTGATGACACGGATGCACCAAGCATCCAGCTAATGCTGTTCACACCGAACAAGCGCCGCGGGAAAGTCCCATGCTTTCTGACGCTGGGGTTTTGCGGTAACGACTCACTGACCGATGATGTGCGCATTCCTGAGCGACCTGGCTGGAACTTCGGTAGCTGTAAAGGTCGTGGCTCGCTTGCAGCTGGGTGGCAGCTTGAGCGGACGATTGCGCGCGGCTACGCGGTCGCACACATTTGCTACGCCGACATCGATGAAGACCGCATCGACCACGAAGGTGGCATCCGAGCTTGGGAAGACCGCATCGCCGGGAAGCCTAAACAGACCATCAATCGTGGCTCCGTCGCCGCATGGGCCTGGGGTGTCCACCGGGCGGTTGATTATCTGATCACCGATGCCAAAGTCAATGGAAAGCGCATTGCTATCATGGGACATTCCCGAAATGGCAAGGCTGCTCTGCTCGCGGGAGCCACCGATGAGCGCATCGCGCTGGTGATTCCGCATCAAAGTGGATGCGGTGGCGCGGCGCCAAGCCGGGGCGCCATCGGTGAGAAGGTCTCGGACATCAACAAGCGCTTCCCCCACTGGTTCAACGCAAAATTCAAGGCCTATTCAGATGCCACTGACCGTCTGTCATTCGACCAACACCACGTGATTGCGTGTATCGCTCCACGGCCGGTTCTAATTTCGAATGCCGTGCAAGACACGTGGGCTAACCCGGATGGCCAGTTCGAAGCGCTTCGTGCTGCGCAGCCGGCGTGGGCGCTCCTTGGAAAGAACGATTCGGGT
>JBEEMN010000311.1:0-3168 GCA_041192625.1 Armatimonadota bacterium | reverse complement strand
AAACCACCAAAACCACCAAAGCCACCGCGTGAGTTACCGCCACGATTTTGTTGGGGTTTTGCCTTTACAACCAAGAAGTTACCATCCTTCTTGATCTCAAAATTCCGTAGTCCAAGAGCGGAATTCAGCATCGCAAACGCGTCCTTCAGCGTCTGAGGTTTTGGGCTCTGGAGCGACAGTCCACCCGTCAGAGCAGGATCCTTCAGGATCGCAACGCCACTGGCATCCGAGAAGACCTTAAGGACTGCATCAACACTTGCATTGCGGAAATCAAGCTTTACCGTGGTCTTGGCATTTAACTTGAAGTTCTCCCATGGCTGCTTAGTTGCACCCATGTCAGCAAAGTAGTCAACCTGTGCATTTGCGATGGTAGGAACGAAAACACCTAACGCAACAAGCGATGCTAAACGGCTAATGTGCTTCATATTCATTGATTTCCTTGATTGCGATTTCGTCGTCGCTGGTTGTTATTCGCATTTCCTAAATCGGTTGCTGGGGCAGGTGTCTGCATATCTGCCGGAGTTCTTGGTGTTACAGACGGCTGAGGCGCGGTGTTTGTTCGTACGGGTTCAGGCTCGATCACTGTCGGGTCCACAAACCTTAACTTCTCACGCTTGCCATCGGTGCCTTCAATTGTTACATCCAAGTCACTAATCGCCCGAACGATGTAGCCATCGAATGTCTGACCTAATCTAAGCGATGCAAGATCACCATTCGTGCTCTCGACCGTCGCCTGACGCTGGCCATTTACAATGGATATACCCGTCAAGCGCCATCCACCGCTACCAAATCCACTGTCATCCCCAACACCCCGCGTTGTCGTCGTTCGAGCAACCAAGGGGCGAAACAAGTCCCGTCCAGATGGGGCAACAGCTGCGAACTTAAGCTCGTAGTCCTCGGGCAATATCCCAGCAATACCCTCGGATGGCCTGAGCGTCGACTTTTTCACGGTAGGCTTTTTTACTACGGCAGCAGGTTCCGTATACAAGTACACACCAGCGCCAATCGCTGCCGCAACGGCAATATAGATAACTGGCCGGCTTAGCTTTAACTTCATTTCTTGCCGGTCTCCCTCGTTGTTGTCGGTTTCGTAGTCTTTATCGCAACATCCGGAGATTGGTATCCGACCACAACAATGTTGGCGGAGACCATCGATACACCCGCTGAATCCTGCGGTGAAAGCTGGATGGACCGGACTACAAACCGTGATTTTGGGTTATCCATACTGCGAATCGCACTGACCACAGACTGCGATGGACCAGTGAGCTGAATCGCAAATGCACGTTCATCGACAATTCCCAGCTTTGCTGTGCGTTGGGGACGCACCGATGTTAACTCTAACTGGTATTGCTTTGCCGTAACCAGAGCGATTCGCATCAGCTCTGATGTCACCGAGTCGGCATCCCCGGCGAGCAAACGTTGTTTGTTCACCTTCGTGGCAGCATCCTTGGATGACTCCAGCCGCTTGATATCTTCATCGATATTGTCCAGCAAAATGGTTCTGCTACGTGCAATCCCCTTGGCAGAGCGCGCGGGTACGAATACCGCATACCCAACCGTTAGGAACATCGTGGCAATACTGATACCCATAACAATGTTGGGTGTTTTAGGAGTCAGACCACTTGTCATGATTTATCCGAGCCCTTCGATGTGCTGGCAGCCTTCTTCGCTTTCATTGGTTTTGGAAGGGGAACATTCGCAACAGCCGTCACGTTCATCGTAAAGTTCACCACTTCTGTTTGTTCGATTTTGGCTGTCGATGCATTTACCAGCTGAACATCACGAAACCGCTCTGATCCGCCAAGTGTGTTCACAAATTGTGTTACCGCTTCGTTTGTCAACGCTGTGCCACGAATCTGTATCGGACGACCACGATCCATATTCACACCGCTAAGCCATACAGTCTGCGGCGCCGCGACCGTGATGGTAGCCAGCGCATCAGATAAACGTTGCCCAGGTTCAAACGCAGGGTCTAACAGGTTTGTGAAGTCTGTCTGCTTTTTGCTTTCGAGTTCGGCAATTTTCCGATTACTCCGAGCCTTGGAAACACGCTTGGCCCACTTTGCTTCGCCATTGACAACGACCTGCTCTTCGTCGAATCGCTGTGTAAGCACAACCGCAAGCAACAACACCGCTGCAATCAAGAAATAAATCGAAAGGCGATTATTCTTCTTCGTAACAGCCGCAAGCTCTTTGCCTTGCTCCAGGCGCGAAATGAGATCATGGCCAGACACATCGGCAAGCGATGACAACAAGTCCGTCGCGAGAACCTGTGCTCCGGGAAACGCGACATTCGATGTGGTGAAAACCTGAGCCGTCGATTGACCATCCGCGAGCAATGTCCGTTTCGCTTCAATCTCAGCAGACTCTGCATGTAGGACGGAGCGGGACAACACAGTGTCACCTCCCGCCACAAGATCAAATGTCGTCTGACTTCCATTTCCATCAATAACTAGGCCGTCTGCGACACCAATGGCTGCTAGCGCAGCGGCAGCTGAAACCCCAATCGGAACAAAACGAACCTGCTTAATTCCCTTGGAACCTAGCTGCTCGCGAATGTCAATCAAATCGGATGTACGCACCGCAGCCACGACCGTAAGGACACCATCTGCGTTCACATCTGATGTCTGATGCGCACAAAATGCAGCATCTGCTTCCTCGATAGGGAAGAGGGACTTCCATTGGACGAAGACCAGCTGGCGAAGGTCATCACTTCCGACCTTTGGAAGCCGGACTGTCTTTAGGAAAGTTCGCTCACGCCCGATACCTACAATGGCTGACTTTCCTGATGCGTTTATGCTAACGGATGCGAAGTCAGCTCCAACAGATTTTTGTCCGGAGGATAGCTCCATTACAGCCACTTGACTGGGGGACCAGGAGAAAACAATATCGGGCTTTACTTGGCGCTTCATGGAGTCTGTCCTAACACTTGCGTGGTAACCGTTGGCTCTGACGTCCATTGCCACCACTCTGGCGCGGAATATGACGCAGGGAATCGCTCAAGGTTCACTATCTGCGGCGTTCCGTTCGTGATACGGACGGTGGCTTCTATCGCAACGGACTGTTGTCCCGCTGTTCCAAGTGCCCTGATGATAAAGGTGTCACTGCCAACAGTGAAGTAGTCGGCAATTTGTGAGAGGACACCGTTCGTTACATTTGGGAAAGTCG
>JBEEMN010000310.1:0-3170 GCA_041192625.1 Armatimonadota bacterium | reverse complement strand
AGTCCATTTAGGAGGTCATCTGCGATCTGAGTACGGTTTTCGTTAGGGGAGTTAAAGAACACAAATTCAGTTTATCCGGAGCAAACACATGTTTGCACTTCAAGGATGCGAGTGGATTCGGTAGGATTGATATCAGTGAATACCGATTACCGTTTGCAGAACCTTGTTGATCTGGGAGTTGCCACAGTAGATGTCCGTGACGTTCGGGGGTGGTCTCCTTGGCACCAGCACGGACTTACAGCTGGAAAGGCAACATACTTAGCACCTCGTGATCGTGATGCCTTTATTCAAACGCTGAAGCATTGCCACGACACCGGACTCAATTACACGTTGATTGGCGGAGGTACGGCAACATCCAAGCCGGGTGAAACCAATCTGTTTATCTTAACGGAGTGTCTCAATACGCTGTCTGTTAACTCGGCGGCAGAGGAACTGGAAGTCGGCGCTGGTGTAGCAATCGAGACGGCGGAGTCCTTCGTTGCTCAGCATGGCTGGACGCTGGGGCAATGGATGGGGAGTGGAGCCACGGCGACCATCGGAGGGGCCTTCGTGACCAATGCGACTGGAATCCTTACGGGCCGCTATGGCAACATCAATGAAGCCGTGACGTTGATTGAGATACTGGACCAAAGTGGAAACACAACCTGGATTAGCCCGGCTGCGTATCGGTCTACACCTGGCGCCATCATTTTGGGAGTGCGGATTCCGCTGTGGCTCAGCCCGGATGGCCGTGCGGTGGCACGTTTTGTCGGAGCTGGAGATCCGTTAGCGGCGTTACGACAGGTGGCAACGGCTCGCCTGATGCCAGCGCACATTAGCGTGGATCAGAGTGGCACGATTACGGTGATTGTTGAAGGCGAACCTCACCTCGAAACGGCACGGTATCAACTAATCGCAGCCATCTTGCAGAAGCATGGTGCTGTACAGGATTTGTCTCTTGATCAGGGCAAGCACTGGGATGCTCTCTTGGCATCAAATCCGTGGTCGGCTAATGCGACTGGAGCGGTGTGGGTGGATCGCATCGTTATAGCTGCGACCTGGATAGACTATCAGCAGGTACTTGAAACATGGATGCAGCGTGCTAGTTCTGCCGGAGCCGAAGTGACATGGAGAGCGATAAATCCAACTCCACAAGGGGTTCAGTTCATCCTTGATTTCCAGCTTCCAGGCGTGAAGACTGCTCCTGACTGGCTTTGTGTTTGAGTGACATCACCGACCGATTACAGGGGCAAGTGTCGGTAAATAGGTCAAAGAGCAGGTGCATCAATGCGGGCATCTATAGTGATGTCTTTGCATGGCATTCGCTGAACCGGGTGAGTGTCTCCACGATGCAGACATAGGGGTAACGGTCTCAGTATGATCAAATCTTTGGAATCTTGTATCGAGGTGGGGCAAGATACAACCCATCGGAATATCATATAAGGCAACCTTGCCTGTGAATATGCCAGAATGATGGGTAGATGAGCGATGCTGCTTGATGATGGCAGCGTGGAGGTTTGCATGAAGGTTCACGTTGGACGGACAACGCTGCTGTTGGCATCTGTCGTGACAGTTGCGGCTGGGGCAATATCGGCAAGACCGGTTCCACCGACGGCTGCGAAATCCAGTATCGGGAATACTGGCGCACTCGCTAAGTCTGCCGTGAAAATTCTGCAGGAAAACTGTGTCGCATGTCACACAGGTGCGAATCCATCCGGCAAGCTGGACCTCTCCTCGCGTGCGGGCCTGCTTCGCGGCGGCGTCAGCGGTGCATCCTTCAGTAAGACGAAACCTGAAGCGAGTTTGTTGATTCGCGCAATGCGTCATGATGGCCGTTCAATGCCTCCATCCTCGAAAGTGGGCAGGTCGGAAACCGACACGGTTGCAAAGTGGATGGCGGCTGGCAGTCCATGGGCGGACACGGGGATTGTGATCAAGTCTGGTCCTCCTCAAGTCGATGACTATGCGCGAAACTGGTGGTCCTTCAAGCCTGTTCGCACTGTTCCTATGCCAAAGGTGAAGGATACAAAGTGGGGCAAAGCGCCGATTGACCGCCTCGTCCTGGCTAAGCTTGAGCAAAATGGTCTAAAGCCGAACGCTGCTCTGAATCGTGTGCAGCTGCTGCGACGGGTTTCGTATGACCTCATCGGCTTACCGCCGACGAAGGCCGAAGTTGAAGCATTTATCGGTGATAAATCTCCCAATGCATACGCGAAGGTTGTCGACCGCCTGCTTGCAAGTCCGCACTACGGTGAGCGCTGGGGACGTCACTGGCTGGATCTTGTCCGCTATGCAGAGACCAACTCATTTGAACGGGATGGCGATAAGCCCGATGTTTGGCGCTACCGCGACTACGTGATCAAGTCCTTCAACGATGACAAACCATACGATCGCTTTGTGAAGGAGCAGCTGGCCGGGGATGAAATGCCGGATGCTGGCACAGATGGCTTGATTGCGACCGGGTATTACCGCCTTGGTCAGTGGGACGATGAGCCTGTCGATCCTGAGCAAGCTCGCTTCGATGAGCTTGATGACATCGTGACGACGACGGGGCAATCCGTTCTCGGCCTGAACGTGAACTGTGCACGCTGTCATGACAGCAAAGTGGATCCGCTACCACAGCGTGATTACTACCGGATGGTGGCCTTCTTCAATAGCATCAACCGCTATGGCAATCGCTCGCACGAGAGTGTGATGGAACGTTCGATGCGTCCGATTGCGTCCAAAGATGTCGTTGCAAAGTACCAAGCCGATCTTCGCGCCCACCGTGAAAAGCTCCAGCAGCTCGATCGGACCATTCGTGGCATCGAGCAAAAAGCACAGAAGACTTTCATACCGGTTGAGAATCAGGAGTTTCGGGATGAGTTTAAGCGACCGGGTCTGCTAAAGCTTCGTGTCCCAAACGTGATTTCTCAGGCTGAGTATGATGACTACATTCGCCTCCTGAAAGAACGCCAGGAAACACGGGATAACCCGCCTCCTGGTCTTGAAACAGCCCTCTGTGTGACAGAGCCAGGTGCGAAGCCAAAGGAAACATTTGTCCTTGCACGTGGGTCCGCAGCAGCACCAACGGAAAAGGTTGAACCTGGGTTTCCAAGCGTGCTCGTAGCACTGGATGCTCCTGTTGAGCTCAACCCGGATGGCTCACCAACCACAGGATTACGCTCACAGTTTGCAGATTGGGTTACACA
>JBEEMN010000309.1:0-3180 GCA_041192625.1 Armatimonadota bacterium | reverse complement strand
AGGTCTCTACATTCACCCTAACATCTGGCATGAAGGCGTCTTCGCAAAGTTCGGCTGCATGCGTTTCCACGATGAACAGGGGGCTGTTCATGCCCGTGTATCGGTGAACTTTGCGAAAGAGTTTGGATGCCTTCTACGAGCACCGCTTGACTAGACGCATCTAGGCAAGCTGGGCAGCAAGCGCTTCCCACTCGGCCATCGCCGCGGTGAGGGCATCCTGAACACGGGAATGGTCAGCTGCTAGCGACACAACATCCTGGCCGCCGCCACTCGCCAGCTTGACTTCGATACCCGCAAGCTCTGCTTCCAGTTCACTGATGCGTGTCTCCGCACGGGCCATCGATGCTTCCGTTTTGCCACGTTGCTTTTGTTGTTCGCGGCTATTTTGTGGCAATGCTTGCGGCTGACTGGCAGCAGGCGACTGAGCTGCTTTTTTGGGTGCTACCGCTTTGTCCTGATACTCAGCACGCCAAACAGCGTAGTTGCCTTCGATCAGCTCAGCAGTCCCTTGCCCAGACAAACCAAGTGTCTTTGTCGTAACGGCATTCAGGAGGTAGCGATCGTGGCTGACCAGGAAGAGCGTCCCACTGTACTCGGTCAGCATTTGGCCAAGCGTTTCACACGACTCGATATCGAGGTGGTTTGTCGGTTCATCCAGGATCAGCAAGTTGGTTGGACGGAGCAACATACATCCAAGAGCCAGCTTGTTCTTCTCGCCACCTGAGAGCATATCGACGTTTTTGAAGACATCATCCCCGATGAAGAGAAAGCGCGCGAGATACCCGCGCAGCTGCGTCTCTGTCCAGCCTGGCATTTCATCCCGCAGCGTGTCGATGACGGTTTTCGAGATATCGAGGGCATCCGTCGCATGCTGGCTAAAGTAAGCCCGCTTGACATTATGGCCCCACTGCATGGTGCCGGAGGTTGCTTCCTCTTCACCGAGCAGCATCCGAACGAGCGTTGTTTTTCCTGCGCCATTTGGGCCGACAAAGCCAACACGGTCCCCGCGCTCAATGATGGCTTCGAGGTTTGCAAACAGCGTCCGGTCGCCAAATGACTTTGTCAGCCCATTCATGCTCAGGACTTCGCGGCCGATACGACCTGCGTTTTTGTCATCGATGCGGGCCTTAACGCGACTGTTGTCGAAGCGCACAGCCTCGACCTTTTCCATGCGTTCGATACGCCCAAGGGTTTTATGCCGGATATTCGACTGCGTTGAATCTGCGCCCATATTCCGCTTGATCAGGTCCTTGAGGCGTTCGATTTCCTTTTGCTGGGTTTCAAAGAGCTCCTGTTGGCGCTGGAGGCGCTCTTCTTTCTGACGGCGGAAGTGTGAGTAGTTTCCCTTGTAAATGGTCAGCTTTTGAAACTCGAGCTCAGCGATGGTGTCAACGACGGCATCTAGGAAGTAGCGGTCGTGACTGACCAGGATCACCGCACCGGCGTACTCTTTGAGGAAGCCTTCGAGCCATTCCGTTGCGTTGATGTCGAGGTGGTTTGTCGGTTCATCCAAGATCAATAGGTCTGGGCGCGTCAGCACAAGCTTTGCGAGCGCGAGGCGGGTTTGTTCACCTCCAGAGCACGCGCCAACCTGCTTTTCAAGGACATCCGGGCCGAACCCAAGACGCATTAATGTGCTGTCCTTCTCCGCTTCAATCTCCCAGCCACCGCGCGACTCAAACTCATCCAATGCTTCGGTGTAATCTTCGAGAGCTGCCGCAAGAGCATCATCGGATGCCGCAGCGCTCATCGCGTGTTCTGCCGCAGTAATCCGTGCCTGGACGGCGCGGTAGGGTTCGAGGGCGACTTCGATTTCTTCGGCGATGGTGCGTTCCGGGTGAACGGGGGCTTCTTGGCGGAGGTAGCCCATTCGTCTACCGGCGGCAATCGTGACCTTTGGCGGCGCAGAGCTGTTCGGGTCAGCGGTTTCCTGCCCAAGGAGAATCTTGAGGAGGGTTGTTTTGCCGCCACCATTGCGCCCGATCAGGCCAAGTTTTTGCCCGGCGGCGATGGTGAAGGTGATGTCGGAAAACAGCTGGTCTGCACCATAGCTTTTCGCCAGGTTGGAAACCGTCAGGATACTCATGCGTGCGTGAACCCACTCCCGGGCGGTGCTGGACTGCCCGGGTATTATCGCCGTCCAAGTGGACGAGTGCAATCACTAGGTGCTAACACAGCATCTATTCTGATGTCGGATTTGATTCTGATGCTTAGAATCGCCTGTGTCGGGTGCCGGCTTGTACCTGCTAGAATGTGCCAGTGGAAAATAGCAGTGTGGATGATGTCATTGAGTACAAGCTAACCGGGCGACTGGATAGCCAGACGGCTGGGCATCACCAAGCTGCATTGCTTGCTCACCTAAATGAAAACACCGCCGCAATTGCGCTGGATTTCTCCGCAGTAACGCACCTGAGTACAGCTGGAATCCGTGTTCTCCTCCTTACAAGCCGTGCCTATCAGGCGAAAGGTGTGCCGTTTGTATTGCACTCACTTTCACCAGCAGTCGTGGAGGTTGTGCGGATAACGGGTTTGGCCGACCTATTGACTTTGCGCGGGGTATAGATGTTGTTTGGATCAGAGGGTATGTCCTAACGTGGCAAAGAAGCCAGATCGCCTCCAATACGGCGCCGATGACATCCCGCCACGGCCAGCGCTCCTCCTCTTAAGCATCCAACACGTGTGCCTTGCGCTCGTGTTTGCCATTTACCCAGCGGCCATCGCGCAAAAGGCTGGGATGACCCCACTGCAAAAGGCAGGCTTGCTGACAGCAACGATTATTGCGACGGCTATCACAACGTTTCTGCATCACTTCAAGCCGCCGCTTGGAAATGGAAACCTTACGGTTCAAACACCGACTCCCGTAGTGGTGCCGGCCTTGATGCAAGCCGCGGGGATGGGTGGCCTGCCACTCCTTGCCGGGATGACTATCATTTTCGGAGCGACAGAGCTTGCGGTCTCACGAGTTATCAAGTACCTGAGGGCGTATTTCCCGCCGGAGGTTTCCGGTGTTGTGGTGATGATGCTTGGTGTTTCTCTCGCCGAGTCGGCGGTTAAGAACTTCACTGGAGCCACGATGTCTGCTGGGTTGGTGACAGCCGTCAACCGGGACTACATTTTGGTTGCGTCTCTGACCCTCGCCACCATCATCGCCTGTGCGGTCTTCGGCAAAGGCATCGTCAA
>JBEEMN010000308.1:0-3191 GCA_041192625.1 Armatimonadota bacterium | reverse complement strand
TCATGAAAGTGGTGCCTGGCTTTTCCCGGGAACGGGAAATGTGCAGGACCGCGGATCCAAATCCGCAGAGGAGAGTGTTTGGAATGTACCGTTTGCGCCAAATACTGGCGGGGATGTCTGGTGTAGTACTGTCTCAGATGTGACGAGTTACCTAATGGATCGCTTCTTGCCGGATGCGATTGTGTTGCAGCTGGGAGCTGATGCGCTTGAAGAGGATCCATTGGGTCATTTGGTGATGACTCGCTGGGAATGGCTACAAACCGTTGATACGTTGCTCCGCTTGTTTAGAGACAAACCTCTTGTCATTCTTGGCGGGGGTGGTTATTGTCGCGCAGCGGTCGTAGATGTTTGGTCACGTGTTGCATTACTGGCCGCAGGTCACCCTTGGCAACATGGACTTGAATTCTGCCGATCGGTGTCAACGACGGATGCACTGGATTTTCACCGCTCCACGATGCTGTATTTGCAAGGAAAGCGTGGACTGCAAATTTGACAACACAGGATAGTTGAGTGCCGATATCACGGTGCCCGCTCCCGTATCGCCTTAACATAATAGTCTTCGACTCCGTAGTTTGGGGAACGTCACACCGAGTGGTGTTCGTACGATATATTGTTAGTCCAAGTAACCATGGGGGCGATTGGAGTAGACGGGGTACAGTTGGGTCAGATTGCGAGCCGAGGCGCCGGTGGCCTCGTTAATACCGGCAAAAAAAACAAATGCAAAAAACAACTTTGCAACCGCCCGCAACGCAAGTTGCGTGCTCGCTTAATCTAATAAATTAAGCCGTCCAAGATTGTCCATTCCGAGGGGACTTTCGCGGGCGATAACTTACTCGGATACCTATCAGTGTAGCGCGTCGATCACTGGGGGAAATAGCTGGGGCTTGGGATGAAGCATAGCCTGCAAATGGGCGATACTCAGACGACAATAAATTATTTGACACGCTCGTAGACGTTTGTGCTGCTCTGGCTTCGGACCGGGGTTCGAGTCCCCGCGCCTCCACTAACGATCCGGACATCCCCGTGATGTCCGGATTTTCGTTTTTCTGCTTGTCGAAACGCAATTGTTAGGTGAAGATACACCATGGATGTCCTCGGTTTACTTGCTGTTTTGCCGCTGTTTTTTCATCGCAATCATCCGGTTTTGCAACAGTCTAAACAAAAGCTTGCTCCTCCCAGTCGTAGCGCCCGGGCGGGGCGGCTCACAACAACGATCCGTCCATTTCAAATACTTTCACCGCGTGGAATGTTGTTACCTGTTGGGGATGCATCTTCGGCTTGGCGTGGATCCGATGGCACCATCTATGTGAACCACCAATCGCTTGCATTGCTTGGCCTGACCGTTTCGGAAGTCGAGGGAACAGCCGGTGTTGAGCTATCCGCCGCAGGAATCGGGGCTGTCCGCGTAGAGAAAACATCCGCGCCAGGACGCCAATGGGATGGGATGATCAAGCTGGGCGACGTTGCCAGTGCCACGAAATCACGTGTCATCCTCGATGCAAAGCTTCCCCTTGCAAGGCTTCAAACTTCGGTTTCCGCCGTCTTTGCCGAACGAGAAACCATTCGAATTGCATCCCATTTACCGATTCGGCCAGTTCTAGTCAGGGATCGAGAATCAGGCAAGGTGATAATCGATATCCCGGGTGCAGCCGTTACCAATATCGCAAGTCCTGCTGTCCCCGATGGAGCTACCTACAAAAATATCAGGGTGGGGCAATATCAGGACAATATTGCCAGAGTCGTTATCGAATCCTCAGATGTCGATAAGTTCAGACTGATACAGGGCGAGAACGCATCAGAGTGGATCGTATCCTCTGCTACCGCTGAACCGCTTCCCGCGGCAGTGACGGTGGCACCAAGGGCATTACCATCGCTCGTCGTTCGCTCCACAGCATTTCCATCTAAGCCAGCACCATTTGTCACACCGGTGATACGGGCCGAAGCTCTAGCCAGTCCACATGGAATCGATTTCGTCATCGAAACATCAAAGCTTCCATGGTTTCGTCCAGTCATTGTCGGCAACCAGTTCATTTTGGATATCAATTTGGATGACCCTAACCAGCTGCTGACAGACCTCTTTACGAAAATCGATAATGGCTTGTTAGGGACATCTGAATGGACGAGTGGGATGGGGTGGGGGAAGCGGCTTACAATCACGCTTAACCAGCCAACTCGATTTGTCATCAATGTAGATCCAAACGGACGTCTAAAGGTCTCGCTGCGCGAGCAAGTCGGTGATGAAACTTCGCTGCCGCTGGCTGGTCGAACAATTCTTGTTGACCCGGGGCATGGTGGTAGCGGTAGCACTGGAACAAAGGGCGTGGATGGGCGACTTGAGAAGCAAAACACGCTTCCAATCGCAATGGCAACCGCTGCCAGGCTGGATTCTCTAGGCGCGAATGTTGTTATAACCCGCGACAACGATGTTGATCCCGGTTTGAAGGAGCGTCCCGCCATCTCCAATCGGGTCGATGCGGATGCATTCGTATCGATTCATTGTAACGATGCCGCACGAAGCTCAGCCGTAAATGGGAGCCTAGTTTTCTACCATATGGATTCACCGCTGTGCTTAGACTTGGCGAACAGGATTTCTGACCGACTCGGGACCGAAGTCAGCACGATAAAGAAGCTAGGCGTCCGATCAGACAAGACTATCTACAAGAACGATGGCTTTGCTGTACTTCGTCTAAGCAGCAGTGTTGGCGTCCTCGTCGAGGCTGGGTTTATGAGCAATGCATCCGATGCTGCTGCTTTAGCCAATCCTGCGACGCAACAATCTATTGGGACTGCCGTCGCAAATGGGATTTTGGAATTTCTCCTCGCGAACTCTGGTCGGGAAACGCGTTATGTCAAAGGAAAGGTCAGCAAAGAGATGGCTCCTGAACCTGCTGATACAAACCCTCCTTTGGACAATCCGTTTATTCAGCAGGATGTCATCAAACTCAAATGAGATAAGTAGTCTCTTTTTTAGATTCTTTGACGTTCGGTTTTTAGAGAGCGTTCGCTGTCAGTACGGCTGCTGCAAATGCTCTCATTTTCGATGGGCACTTTATCCCTGGCGATAGTTCAATCCCAGATGAGACATCGACTCCCCACGGGGAAAAAGTTGAGATGGCTTCGGCAACATTGTCTGGCGTCAGACCCCCTGCCAGGATGCGCGGCACTTGACATGGTTCGGCGAAGAGTCGAGC
>JBEEMN010000307.1:0-3192 GCA_041192625.1 Armatimonadota bacterium | reverse complement strand
ACCGCCTCACGGATGTCCATGGTGTTGTTCACCAAGGGATTATTGCGTAGGGCATAGCTGTGTGCGCTTGGCGTTTCTGGGCTGCGTTGATGGGCTGTGTCGCTGTGTGCGCTTGGCGCCCCGGTTTCAGATGGGCGAAATTACCGCCTCACGGATGTCAAGTGGAATCATTCCAGACCTGGCTTACATACGTCTTTGCGTTTCCGAAATGCGTTGCTGTAAGCCCGGATTACTCATCCTGCACTCCAGTTTTCATCTGGGATATGTACAACTCGCCGCCGAATAAGAAAAAACGTCTCTACAAGTCCGCCATAAAGTTGAAAACGATGTCGCTTGCCTGTGGAAGGTGCTCGTGGCCAAAGTCTGGGTAGACCAACAGCTCCTTACGGGATGTGATTTTGTTAAAGGCTGCCATTTGTGTACTCGGAGGGCAGATCGCATCCATGAGGCCAATCGGCATCAGGACATCGGCTTGAATGCGCGATGCAAGATGTTGGCAGTCAATATAGCCAAGTCGCTCAAACCACTGATTGATTCGCTCATGCCGTGGGTCGAAGCGCCGGAAGAATGTCGCCAGCTCTTCGTACGCTCCCTTTGCAAGGTCCATTTCCCAAACGCGTTGAAAATCACACAGAAACGGATAGGTCGGTGCAGCTTTTCGAATTGCCGGGTGTAACGCTGCACACGCTAGTGTCAGCCCGCCACCTTGTGATCCGCCCAGCGCCCCGATTCGGTTGGCATCGACATTTGGAAGCTGCCCAGCAATCCGTGCCAGCTGCACCGTGTCAAGATAGACATTTCGGAAGTAGAGGCGTTCTGGAGCATCCGCCAGCCCTCGAATGATGTGTCCACTCAGCGTGTTGCCGCTGACTCCGCCTGGGTCTGTTGACTGTCCACCTTGACCCCGACAGTCCATCGCCAGCACGGTGAACCCCTGTGAGACATACGCAAGCTTGTCCGACCAATCCCCCGAATTTGCCGTGTAGCCGTGAAACATCAGAACGGCCGGGCCAGGTGCGGTAAGCCCAATAGGTCGTAGATACTTCGCGTATACACGCGCTCCGCCGACACCCGTAAATGTCAGGTGAAAGCATTCTGCTGACTTCGACAAAATGGTGGCTGGAGCAAGCGTGATGTCCGGATCTGTCCGGTCAAGCTTTGCAAGACCTGCCGCCCAATAGGCATCAAAGTCATCCGGTCGTGGATTTCGACCGCCGTAAGACTTCAGTTCATCCATTGGCATATCAATCAGCGGCATTGCATTCCTCCGAGGCTAAGCTAGCAATCTATGTTGCAATGCATATCGTTACGCACAGCAGCTATTGGATGCAAGCAGGCTGCCAGCACCGTTGAGGGTTGCCAGCAGCCTAAACCTCGACTAGATAGGCCCTTCCGAAAACGATGACCCCAGCCCGAAGCGGGAGTAAACTCCCCACCAAGTAAAGCTGCCCGCAGCATCGCCACCAGAAATTTTGATCAGAAAATCCTTATCATTATCGCCAGGGACGACTAAGACGGACGCTGGTTCCTCACTGAGTGAGTGCTGAGAAAATGCTCTTTGCTGTGCAAGAAAAATCGGAGCTTTCTTCCCGAACCAAGGTGCACTGTTGCCCCATTGAACTTGTACCCTGAACCCACTGAGTGGCTTACGGGGTATCTCATCGGTTCCATGTAGTCGAACATCCCCTACAAAGTATCGGTCGTTTACATACCTGACTTGGCTTGGGGTCACGGTAATAGGTATGAGGCGGATCGCCACCTGGACACCATTGCGAGTCAAAGTCTGGGTGGGAACCTTCATTTTTGATTGCATTAAGTCTTCTCCTTTGGAGACAAATAAGACCCCCGGTAACCGTGGTATAGCCATTTCGTTACCGGGGGGATGGCCTACTTCACGATGAGGTCAAGGTCCTCCTTTCGCACCAGCTCAGAGAGCAAGCGGTACATCTTCTCAAGCTCACTTCGCGTTCCCATGACACCGATACAACCTTGGGTTCCTGGATTGTTGCCATCCGGATGGATACGGATCAGAGAACGGTTGGTTGGAAACTTTGGATCCAGGTTGAAGCTGAAGCCAAAGCCCTGTCGGACCATTGGAGGCTCGGTACGCCGCCGGGGAAATGTCACATCGTAGGTGCCACGAGGAAGCCGCGTTGGTTTTCCTGGCGGAACACGCGTGTCATCAGAGCGGTAGCCACCTGTGTTGACAGGCCAGGTGGCACGAATTCCACCCTTGTCATCCAATAACTGAAGCTTTCCCTGCGTAATCCCACCGTGCCGTGTTGGAATTCCAGGGCCGATAGGTGTGAACACAAGCTTCTCGAGGCCGAATGGGTCCGAACTTGAAAATGCATCGTTATCGGCATACGCATACCCCGACAGATCACTCTCAATCGGATCCGGCGAGAGAAACATCCCAGTTCCAAGAAACACCCACCGTGCACCAAAGCGCACAAATGGCAATCCCATTGGCCCTGAACGACCTCCGAATGCTGCGTGCTGTGCCGGCAATGCCGTTGTGACATCCTGGGCAGCATTGACATCGTCGATGGTGACCAGATTTCCCATTGGGTCTGGAACCTGAAAGTGATAAGTGCCTACTCCATCGATGCTGAACTGCAGCTGATCATCCGTGAACCAGTTCGGATTCACTGGGCCGGCCACAGGCGTATGAGATGCAGCATCCAAGACTGCGCTCTGAACACCATTCACACCTGTCCACTGGCCATTCCCGTTGTATTGCAGATTTACATTTCGGAGTGCCCCTCCGGTTTCAGCAATACCAATGAGCTGACCGGATGCATCCCACCTCAAGCGATAGCCACTTCCACCCACCTGCGAATCCAGCTGCGTAACATTCCCTGCCTGGTCATAGGCCAGCTGCCACTCGCCAACTCGCTGAGGTCTACCTTGCGCATCCGTCACCGTCGGAACCGCGTTCACAGCATCCCCAAGCGATGACAGCTGACCAACCCGGTTGAACATCATCGATGTAGTCGCGTTGGTTGCTCCCAAGCTCCTGGTGATCCGGTTGATGTTTCCCATCAGGTCTCGCCCGACAGTGATGCTCGCTGATGGACTTTGCATGCCAGACAAGCGTCCGTTGGCATCGTAGGAGTAATCTCGGCTCCACATTTCGCTTCCGATAGCTGACCGCACCGACAGCTTTGTGACATCCCCTGAAAGCGGATC
>JBEEMN010000306.1:0-3205 GCA_041192625.1 Armatimonadota bacterium | reverse complement strand
CGCCACCTGGAGGATGCAGCATAATGTTGTTTTTTCAAAAACCCGCAACAGAACCAAAAGTGAATCCCAAAGATCTCCCGAACTTTGCGGTCGTGGCACCAGGGATTTACCGGGGAGCGGCTCCGACGGCGAAAGGCCTTGAAGAACTTAAGAAGCTTGGCGTCGTCCATGTCATCGACCTGCGGATTGAACGCAAGGGCCAGGATGACGAAGCCGCGGCTGCGAAACGCCTCGGACTGCAGCGCACCCGGATTCGGATGGGACGGGAAGCGCCTACCGATAAGCAAGTCAAGGAATTTATGGCCATCATCCGGCAGGCAAAAAACAAACCAGTCTTCGTTCACTGCCAACACGGGGCTGACCGAACTGGCGCGATGATTGGGATCTACCGGGCTGCGGACTGTGGCTGGAAGTTCGATGACATCTGGAAGGAAATGCGCCGCTTTGGCTTCAAGACATATCTTGCCGAGCTAAAGGATAGCGTCCGGAAACGGTCAAAAAAATGAGTCGCCAGCTTGGGCCCGTCAAACAGTCGCGGCCCTGGTTTATTGATTTGCTCTCAGCGGCCGCATTTTTGGTCGCAGGTTTTGCTCTTGTTAAGGGTTTGCGCAGCTTTCCGATGGCGGCGGTCTTTGCTGGAATCATCGCTCTCGGTCTCGCGTGGTACACATCACGCTCCGCATTTATGACATTGTTCGGTCTGCGTGACCGTTTCAGGCGCTAAATCAGTCGAAAGCCGAACATTTTTGGCTTACGCATCAGCATTTCTTCAGCAACGCAGCCATTTCACTATTCGCGTTCAGCCGTACAACTGAATCAAGTTGGCATTTGCCTGCGTGATATTCTTTTTGTGTTCAGTTGTTCAATATATTCAGGATGAAGTTATGCCCAAAGTACTCGTAAGTGATCCCGTTGCCGCCGAAGGTGTTGCAGTGCTCCGCCGTGCTGGATTCGATGTTGATATCCGTACGGGGCTTGCTGCAGCCGATCTGAAAGCGATTATCGGCGATTACGATGCACTTGCGGTGCGCTCTGAAACCAAAGTCACCGCGGATATTCTGGCGGCGGCGACAAACCTCAAAATCATCGGACGTGCTGGCGTCGGCGTAGATAACATCGATGTTGCCGCCGCAACCAACCAGGGCATCCTTGTGGTCAACTCACCCGAAGGCAATACGATTGCAGCGGCTGAGCTGACAGTAACCGTTTTGCTCTCCATGGCCCGGAATGTTCCTCAAGCACACGCATCCATGAAAGCTGGCGAGTGGAAGCGCTCGAAGTTCGTGGGCATTGAAGTCTACGGAAAGACGGTTGGCGTCATCGGACTTGGAAAAATCGGTCGCGAAGTTGCGAAGCGCCTGCTCGCGATGGAAATGCGTGTTGTAGCCTACGATCCCTTCCTGTCGGTTGAACAAGCTGCCGAACTTGGAATTCGCTTACTTGATCTGGATGCCCTCTACACTGAGGCTGATTTCATTACAGTGCACGTTCCAAAGCTCAAGGAAACCTCCGGCATGATCGGGGCGGAAGCCTTTGGCAAAATGCGGGATGGCGTCCGGGTTGTCAATGTCGCACGTGGTGGGATTATCCAGGAGAAGGCTCTCCTCGATGCACTTGCTAGCGGAAAGGTCGCTGCTGCGGCACTCGATGTGTGGGAGAGCGAACCTGTCGATCCCACGCACCCGCTTGTGCTCCATCCAAATGTTGTCGCAACCCCGCACCTCGGCGCATCCACGGAAGAAGCGCAGGTTGGCGTTGCGGTCGATATTGCCGAACAAATCGTGGATGTCCTTACAGGTGGTTCGGCGCGCTCTGCGGTCAATATGCCATCCCTTGCGCCTGAAGTGCTGCAGAAGACTGCACCATGGCTCCGCCTCGCTGAGAAAATGGGCAGCCTTCAGGCACAGCTCGCCAAAGGCAACATCACACATGTCGAAGTTGGCTTTGCCGGTGACTTCGATCGTCGTCAAACCGTGCACATCACACGCGCACTGCTGAAAGGTCTCCTCCAGCCAGTGCTTTCCGATAGCGTCAACTATGTAAATGCGCCAGCACTCGCGGAATCGCGCGGAATCAGTGTGTCGGAAACCACCCGCGGCAAAGCGGAAGAATGGGGACAGACGCTCACATTGGTTGCAACCGACAATAACGGCGAACACACTCATATCGGGACTATTTTTGGAAAGAGTGATCCGCACATTGTGATGTTGGACAGTTACTCGATGGACTTCCGCCCGGAGGGATTCCATATCATGATACGCAACCTTGATAAACCGGGTATGGTAGGTAAAATCGGATCCATTTTGGGCGAGGCCGGCGCTAACATCGCTGGTATGTACCTCGGACGCGAGTTCCGACAAGGTACAGCCGTTATGGCCCTTTCCCTCGATGGTCCAGTATCAGATGCGACAATGGCAGAAATCCGCGGTGTCGAAGGAACCATCAGCGCACGACTGGTAGAGCTCTAGGAAAAGCCTCCAGCCCGCGCCGGTAGACACCGACAATCCTATGTGGCACACCTCCTGCGAGGTGTCTATCGGCATCAGGCTATGTTTAATCTCGGCTTTCGAACCAGGCGGGCGGAAAATGCACCGCAAATAAAACGTGACCTCCAGCTCGCTGTGCTGGCAGATATAACCTCTGCACGCCATGGCATTGGAACCGTTTCTGCCGCATACGACAAGCTCTACGATGAAATCGCACGGCGGATGCCGCGTGGCGTCACCTTTGCGGTTACATCCGCTGAACGCTCCGAAGGCCGCACCAGCATCGCAGCAAGCCTTGCCTGCGCCGCGGTTCGTCAGGGGAAAACGGTTCTCCTCATCGATGCTGACCTTCGTCACCCGCAGCTACATGAACTCTTCGCGCACACCGGAATGAGCATCGCGCCAGGTCTGGTCGAAATGCTCGTCGGAAATCTTTCGAGTCCATCGGATGCCGTTCACGAATCAGGCATCCCAGGGCTTTATGTCGTCCCAGCGGGCCGTATGCAGGTCTCCGATGCGAGCGCGCTCCTTGAATCACCAACCATGCAGCGGATGCTTAAATCCCATCTGCCGCAGCTTGCCGACATCATCATCATTGACACACCACCGGTACACGCAGGCGAACCCGGAAGTAAGATCATCCACCAAGCCGATGGTGTTATCATCGCGCTCCGTGTCGGCCATTCCCAAATGCCAAGCTGCAAAAACGTCCTTACAAC
>JBEEMN010000305.1:0-3208 GCA_041192625.1 Armatimonadota bacterium | reverse complement strand
GCCTGTGAGTGAGGCGCTGGCGAAGTTCCCACGTCTGTTCAACGATGTGTTTACACAGACACTCCGATCAGGTGAGGCATCCGGGCAGTTTCCTGAAGTCGCAGGAAGGCTGGCCGACTTTCAGGAAAAGGAAGTTGCACGACGGTCGCAAATCGTTAGCGCGATGGTCTATCCGAGCATTCTGGCGGCGACGGCAGTATTTGTTGTGGCATTCCTGATTGGATTTGTCGTCCCGAAAATGAGTGGAGTATTCAAGGACCTCGGGGACGATCTGCCGATCACGACGCGATTTCTGTTGACATCGTCAGACTTTCTGTCGACAAAGTGGCCACTTGCGATTGGGATGATTGTAGGGTCGGTCGTTTTGATTCGTACATGGCTCGCAACAGAATCAGGTCGTACTACGTTTGACACAATCATTTTGAAAGTTCCGGTCATGGGTCCCGTGGTTCAGAAGGCTACGGTTTCCCGATTCGCTCGCGTGCTTGGTACGTTGGTCTACGGCGGTGTTTCCATCCTCGATGCACTTCAGATTGCTGGGCTCTCCAGTGGAAACCGTGTATACCAGCTGGCCTGCAGAAAAGTTGAACAAGAGGTCCGTGAAGGGCGTGCTATTGCCGATGCCCTCCGCGATGCACGTTGTTTTCCTCCGGTCCTAACGCACATGGTTGCGATTGGTGAGGAAACGGGTGACTTACCTCGGATGTTAGGCAGGGTCTCCGATTCGATGGACTTCGAAGTGGACACCGGGATGCGGCGCCTCGTCTCATTTCTGGAGCCGGCGATTATGTTATCAATGGGTGTTTTTGTTGGATTTGTCGTTCTTTCTGTTTTGATACCAATCTTTATGGCAGGTAACTTGGTGAAATGAAAATCATGCGAAACTTACGTTCACGGCGCGCCTTTACGCTCATCGAGCTCTTGGTCGTCATCCTTATTCTCGCGATTCTTGCTGCGCTTATCGTTCCCCGGGTTGTTGGCCGAACCGGTGATGCAAAGCGCGCCAAGGCTGCGACGGATATCTCGACGCTTACTGGAATGCTTCAGCAGTACAGAGTGGACTGCGATCAATATCCAAGTACCGAAGATGGCCTGATGTCTCTGCGGCAGCAACCAAGCAATGTCAACGGCTGGCGTGGACCTTACAGCCAAAAGGAACTCCCACAGGATCCTTGGGGCGGCGACTATGCCTATGAAGCTCCAGGAGCAAATGGACAAGACTTTGTCATTACTAGCTACGGATCAGACATGGCTCCCGGTGGCGAAGGTGATGCAGCAGACATCACGAGCGAATAGTTCGTCGCATCATGACTAGGCGAAGGGCTTTTTCCCTGGTAGAGATGTCAGTTCTTATTGGCATCCTTCTTCTGCTTGCGACATTGGTGATTCCCAATGTGATGCGGATGCAGGATGCCATGGCAATGGTCACCGCTAAGTCAAATGTTGTTGTGTTTGTCGCACAAGCGATGTCCGAAGCGAAGAAGGCTTCCGTTACAGTCCAGCTCCGTGATGACAGTGGAACGCTGGTGATGGAAAGTGTTCAGGGTTCCCAAAACCCGGTTGAGCTCAGGTCATCCACGTTCAATGGAAAGCTGACACTTGAGTCTGTCGAGACGCCGCCGGTTGAGGCGAATGGAGACCCGCAGCCTCTCGATAACTGGTCCGCGTACGGGGATGGTCAATGTGATGCTGCTGACCTGACATTCACAACCGACACAGGAAGCAGTCTGATCCTCCGTGTGACTAAGACGGGTGCAGCAACCTGGTTTACACAGGATAACCTCCCAGATGCGCAGGCTTCGGGCGGTAAGTGGGCTGCCGGTGACTGGGTCCCTGACAATGCACAGTAGGCGTGCATTTACGCTTGTCGAAGCGATGGTTGCGGTGATTCTGTGTGGCGTCGGTGTCGTTGCTGCGATGCAGGCTCTGGCATCCCTGCAGAAGACAAACATCAATGCCGTCCATTCGGAACGTCTCCTCCGATTGGCAGCGAACAAAATCGAAGAAATCGGAGTTACATCGCCCGTAACGGAGACGCCAACAGACGGTGACTTTGCGGACGATGGAGCTCCGGATGCAAGCTACAACATCGATGTCCAACCAGGCACTGTTGAGGGCACGTTTGTGGTGACCATCACTGCGACGGATGCGGTCTCCCAGCAGTCTCTCTCGACAATTGTGTTTGATTCATCCTCGACGTCAACCACAGGAACAGGTGGACAACCGTGAGGCGATGTCAGTCAGGCCTAACGCTGATTGAAGTTCTCGTTGCCATGGGCATCGGAGGCATCGTCGTAGCAGCATCTGCAGTCGCATTCCGGGCTGGAGTCGATCACCTCTATTTTTCACAACGTGTGCTGCAAACAGAGCAGAGTAAGTCAGACTGGACATCCGGTTTGCGCCAATCTCTGTCATGCGCCTCGCTCAGCGCGGATGCCAACGATACGAAGTCCTTTTTTGTCGCATCCTCGGATGACGCAACAAGTGACCTTGGGGCCACGCGTATCTCGTTTACAACGGGTTTCTCCTTCATCCCAGGCGGATCTCTCGATGCAGATTTGACCTTTGATGATGTCCAAGAAACCTACGGTCCGCTGGGCGGCCTTGCTGAATACTCCTATGGCACGGTTGCAACAGGCGATGCTGGCAATGCAACCGGATTGTTTGAGCGCGTGCAACGCCCTGTTGATGCTGATCCGCTGCAAGGTGGTTTTGAGTCTTTGGTGAGCTCTGATGTGGCCGAGGTAGGGTTTCAATTCTGGGATGGTTCAGGGTGGCTGATTGAGTGGGATACACGTACCGGCACAAGGCGCCTCCCGGCGGCAGTCAAAGTTCTATACCGTCTGACCGATGAGTCATCGGACCAGCTACATCAGTTTGTGGTTGTTATCTCGAGCAGTGATGTGACATCTACCAATCCTGTAACGCAAGGAGCATCACAACCGTGAGATACCGCAATCGCGGAGCAGTCCTCCTTCAGGTACTGATTGTTGTTACCGCACTCGTTGCCATTGTTGCGGTAGTTGCAGCCAACCATCGCCAGACATCCAATATCCTGATTGGAAAAATGCAGTTGATGCGGGCCGAGGCAGCATCCCGTGCAGGTATTAGCCAGGCATTGGCATCCCTGACCACTGTAAACACCAATCTTGTGACTATGAACGATGATTGGTACTTGGCAGGTCAGCAGGGAGATGAACAGTTTGAC
>JBEEMN010000304.1:0-3222 GCA_041192625.1 Armatimonadota bacterium | reverse complement strand
TGATTGCTCTGCCAATTATCATCATGGCCGCGATTCGGGCGATGCCAAAGCGTCGTACGATGGCTATCGTCCTCGGTGTGCTGATGGTAACCATTGGACCAGTCTATTACTATGCGTTCCGAAACTCGGAATCGACGATAGCGCAGCCCGCCCGTGCGATTAAGAGTCACTTTGAGCCAAGCGCCCGTGATGAGTCATCTGACCTTTATCGGCAAGCTGAGAGCGCCAACATCATGGACACCATCAAGGAGTCTCCGATCACGACGCTAATTGGCTATGGCTATGGAAAGCCGTTCTTGAAGAACCATCCTATGGCGGACATCTCCAAGAACTATGCCCTCTGGGATATCCTTCCGCATAACCAGATTCTCTGGCTGTGGATGCGTACCGGTACGGTTGGGTTTATTGCCTTCTGGATGATTATCGCGTTTGCCATCATCCGCATCTGCCGCTTGATGATTCTTGCTGAAAAGGATGACAATCCCTGGTCACAGATGCTTGCACTCTGGGCATTCTCAATCGTCGTGATGGAAATCTTGTTTGGTCTGCTCGACCTTCAGCTCAGCGTCTATCGCAACATGATCTTTATGGGCCTGATTCTTGGGTTGGTAGAGCGTGCTCTGTACAACCGTGGATCCACACAGATTGTGGAGGCAACGAGTGTTGCGAGCTGATGCTACAGGTACCGATGTGCGACCTCGCTACGACTATGTCGAAGGGATCCGCGCTCTGGCCTGTTTGACAGTGGTCCTAAACCATGCTGTCGCAGAAGCATTTCCGATTCTTTACCGTGTCGAAATACCATCGGTGTTGTCCATCCTCCAGGTGTGGTTCGCCTTTGGCCACCATGCTGTTACGGCATTCATTGTGGTCAGTGGTTTTTGCCTCGGGCTTCCACTAGCTGGCGGAGATTTTGCAAAACCAGTTGCCTTTAGGCAGTTCATGGCGCGGCGTATCGCACGTATCGTTCCACCCTATTACGCAGCGCTGGTTATCAGCATCCTGGTTTGCTTCACGATGTTCAAGTACCCGGCAGGGATGCACTTTGACTTCTCAGCACACCCAAGACCCAGTGACATTGCCGCACACTTTTTGCTCATCCAGAATGTTTTCGGCACAGGCCAGATCAACTATTCACTGTGGTCCATCGCCACTGAGCTGCAAATCTATATGCTGTTCCCATTTCTGGTTGCGCTTGTGCGTAAACGGTTCGGTTGGATCGCCGCGGCAGTTATCGCCTTGGCGGCGTATGGAGTCAGTCATTTGGTGATGGACACTCGGTTGGACCGTGCTGCGATTCACTTTGTCGGTGCGTTTATATTCGGGATGGCTGCAAGCTGGATATCAAAATCGGGACACCAAGTCGCGCAGCGCTTGCGAGCGGTTACTCTGTGGCCGTTTGTCTTTCTTGGCGGTCTTGGTGGCGTCGCATTTTGGACACAGGCAACACCCTATGCCAAGTATCAGACGGTCCAGTTGGCACAGGATTCTATTGTGATGGTTGCGATTGCAGCCCTTTTGATTGCTTGCACGACAGCAAAGTCACCTCTGCGACGCGTTCTTGAGCTCAAGCCACTGGTATGGATTGGGGAGCGATCTTATTCGCTTTACTTGCTTCACGTCCCAATACAAGCAGCACTCCTAAAAGTCGCCATCAGCACACTGTATCTGACGCATACAGAACGTCTTGCATTCTCCTTAACGGTTGGCTTTGGGATTCTCCTTGGCCTCACCTGGGTCTTTCATCGTGTGGTTGAGATTCCTGCGATGGCGCTGAGTCGTGGTCTGCGTACGCACCCCGCACTGGAAAAAGCATGACCGCGGAACAAATGGTTGAACAACCTATGTTGGTGCAGAAGTCAGGACGCCAGTTAGCGGTGACCATCCTCACACAGGTACTGTCTTGGGGATTCGCACTTCTCTCCACGTACATCCTGCCCAAGTACCGAACGCTTCACGAGTATGCGATTTTTTCTATCGTCTTCAGTGTGACGGCGCTTGTTGGGACAATCTGTGATTCTGGGTTGTCCAGCGTAATTAGCAGGACTGTCACCACGGATGCATCCCGGTCACGCAATCTGGTACTGGCATCCTTTGGAGTCAAAGCGAGTGTAACCTTAGCCGTCTTTGTTGTCTTCAACATCTTTGCCTGGATCGTAAAGTATCCGCAAGTCACGACAAGCTATGTCTCGTTGGCCATTGTCTGTTCACTTGCCGGGCAACTGGCATCATCGATCAAAGAAGTCATACGAGGTTTTGGCCAAGTTTCAAGGACCAATGTCATCCAGCTGTTTGAGCGGGCAATGAACGCGGCCATCATCGTAACCCTTGCTGTCACACATCAGCCTCTCCACATGTTTATCTGGGTCCCAGTGCTGTTTGATGTCATCGGGATTGCACTTAGTTGGCGGACGTATCGGAATGTCTATCGCGTAACGACACCGTCACAGACACCGCTTATCACAGACTTGAAGTTTGTCTTTAGCCAGTTTTTTCTACTGGCAAGTGGGGCAGTCTTTGTGCACTTGAAGGATCCATTGGTGATGCTGGTACTTGGATACGTGGCGACACCGGCTGCAATTGGAGGCTATTCTGTAGCGAAGCGCCTGCTCGGTAGCGCGATGTTTGTACCTGTAGCATTCAGCCAACTGGGTTTGCCGATGCTTACGAGTGCCTACCTAAGAGGAAAGGATAGCTTTCATCAACAGCTTCAAGCACTGCTGCGAGCAGCATTCCTCGTCTGTATTCCTGTCTTTCTAGGATTCATATTCCATGGAAAGCAAGTCTTGACCCTGGTCGGGCTCTATCCAAAGTTTGTCTATGGACCGGTGATGTTGGTGCTTTCTGCTCCGATGATGATGTTGTTGTACATCGCGATGATGTTAACCAGCGCTATTGTCGCGAGTGGCCTGCAACGCAAATTGGTAGCAGGGACGATCAAGGTCGCCATTCTTGTACCAGTGGTCTGTGTGTTGCTGACAGTTTCCACACAGAAGCTGCTGGGAAATGCCGGGATTGGTGCTCTGGCATCGGATGTAATCTTAGAGATTCTCCTTGTCGTGGTTTATATCCGGGTTCTCCAGATGCCAATATTCACACGGGAACTCTTGGGCTCCATCGGCCGATTTGCCGCAATGAGTATCCCACTTGCACTTGCCGGGATGTTGTCGTTTGGCCCTATCTGGGGCATCGCCACAGTGCTCTCAATCGCTTTCTACGGCG
>JBEEMN010000303.1:0-3542 GCA_041192625.1 Armatimonadota bacterium | reverse complement strand
GATTCCGTCCGCAGGGACACGCAAGCCACCCTTGTTGTCGACTTCAAGTGTCAGAGACTGACGACCGATGCGCTTGTTGTTACCATCGAAAGCGATGATTTCAACCGCATGCGGGCCATCCTCGACACCTTCCAGCAAAGATGGGTTCTTTGGGTCAGGCGTAAGCGTCTTCGTATTCCAAAGAATCGAGACACTGGTTTCATCGTAGGCAAGAACATCGGTCGTAATCGACTTCGCTTTGCCGTTCTTCTCAAAGACAGGGGATGGCACACCAAGACCCGCACGGAACTTCCCATCTACGGACAGGGCCAGATACTTGACATTCGTCAAGGCTGTGCGCGGAATCTGAATCCGCACTGTCTCACGTACACGGGCACCATCCTGCGGACGGGCTACCTTGAATGGCACCTGCGCCGATGCCGCCATAGGCACCGTGATTGCCAAACCCAAGACTGTCGCACCCAAAATCGTCTTGACCATCGCTTCGCTTCCTCTTTAGAACCAAGTCCGTAGACCGTACACACCTTGGTGTAGACGTCCTGCAGATATTGTAGACATCAAGGGACCGCTTCATCAGTCCCATATCCAACATTCCTTTAGAGCGAGGGAACTCTGGAAACCTTCAGTAAAAAGGCACAGAGACACTCTTCGTTCCGCATTCTACACGCTACCCGCGCAATTTCACCGTAGGTTTCTTACTTTCCTGTATGGCAAATGCACACCTTTCCGACAGCGGACACTCACCACACTGCGGTTTTCGCGCATCACACACCCGTCGACCAAGCCGAATCAATTGCACGTGATAAGGATAAACATCGGCATCGCTGAGCTGGCTCTGCAATACTCCATGCGCTTTTGCCTCATCCACCGTGGGCCCAATCAGCCCCACGCGCTGGCTTACCCTGTGCACATGGGTGTCCACTGGAAGCACGGGCCTGCCCATACAAAACATCAGGACACACGCCGCTGTCTTCGGCCCAACCCCCTTAAAGGATTGGAGATAAGCCTGCACATCATCCGTGGACATTGCTTCCAGAAACCCAAGATCACACCCGCCGCTGGTCTCTGTCGCCGACCGAAGCACTTCCTGAATCCGCTTCGCCTTCTGCGCCGCAAGACCACCCCTTCGAATAGCATCGATAACCGCCTCGACCGGCGCATCCCGAACGGCTTCCCAACCACCCGGAAAAGCCCGCCGCATGTCATCAAATGCCCGCTCACTGTTCACATCGTTTGTATGCTGACTCAAAATCGTCTGGATCAGGCCATCGAGCGGATCCCCATGGGAACTCCAGCTGACAGGACCAAATGCGGCATCCAATGTGGAAACCACCCAAGCGGTTGTAGGCTTTGCACGTCGAGGCATCGCTCATATAAGCATTAATCACCAACCGGAAGCAAGGTCCCTGCCTGATACCATGCCAACATGGCTGGTGGTCAAGCTGCAGGACGGGCATCTGTGCTCGTGATGGCATTCGTTCTCCTCTCCCGCGTCCTCGGCGTTGTCCGTGACATGGTCATCTCGCACCGCTTCGGACAGGACCTCATCACCGATGTCTATACCGCAGCATTTCGCATCCCCGACATCCTGCAATACCTTGTCGCCGGCGGCGCACTCGCAACCGTCTTCGTACCTGTCTTTACGCAATACTGGACGCAGGAAAAGCGCGAGGATGCGTGGACCGTTCTGCAAACCGTCATCACGGCGGTCTCCATCATCGCCATCGTTTTCATCATCGGACTCGAAATCTACGCCCGGCCGCTCGCACAGTTAATGAACCCGCACCTTGGTGAGCTCCGTATCGGGGAAGTGCTCCCCGCAGCCGATGTCGCGGCGCGCCAAGCGTGGGCATGGGATGAAGTCGCGCGCCTCTCGCGAATCTTGCTGCCGGCGCAGTGGTGTTTCTTTGTCGGTGGCCTCATGATGGGCTCGCTCAACGCTCGCCAAAAATTCCTCGTCCCCGCCATCGGTCCCGTGACCTATAACCTCGGTCAGATCATCGCTGGATGGTTCTTTGGCGGAACCGACCTCGGCATCAGCGCGATGACTTGGGGAGCCCTTATCGGGGCCGTCGCAGGTAACTTTGTCCTCCCGGCGATGGACATTTTGCGCAGCGGCGGCTCCCTCATCCCTAAACTCGAGCTCAACCACCCCGGCGTTCGAAAAGTCGGTGCACTCCTGCTCCCGGCACTCCTCGGACTCTCGCTCAGCCAGCTTGGCTTCTGGATCACCGGCAGCTTTGTCTCTGGTGCCGGCTACCTGACCGCGCTCAAAAATGCCTACAACCTCACGCAAGCTCCCATCGGAATCTTTGCGCAAGCCACCGCAATCGTGTTGCTCCCGACCTTGTCCGCGATGCTGGCAAAGGGCGACATGGCCGGCTTTGTCATCGAGCTCAATACTGGAATACGGCGCATTCTCTTCTTCACCATTCCAAGCTCTGTCCTGATGGCTGTTCTCGCAGAGCCCATCATTTCTGCGCTCTACCTCGGTGAAAAATACGGACCTGTTCAAGTCCACGATGCCGCAGTGGCGCTGCGCTGGTATAGCATCGGGACCTTTGCCTGGTCACTACAATCCGTTCTCGCCCGCGGATTTTACGCATCACAGGACACCAAGACCCCAACAATCATAACCAGCATCATGGTCGCGGTTTTCATAGGGCTATGCTTTGTCATCCCGCCGCTTGGCTTTGGTTACGCAGGTCTCGCCCTCGCACTGTCCATCGCAGGCACCATCAACATGTTTGTCTTCCTCGCGACGTTGCGGCAGCGCCACCCAACCCTCGGCGTGCGGCCAATCCTAACCGCATCCCTGCGTATCGCCCTCGCATCCGGCGTCAGCGGCGTCATCGCTTGGCTGATCGCCAGCCGCATCGATGTCACCGCGTCACGGCTCATCGCCATCGGAAGCGTCATCGGTATTGGCGCCGTCAGTATCGTCGTTTACTATGTCGCCTGCGTTCTCTTCCGTGTCGATCTCAAGCCGGTTCAGGGGATGCTTAAACTACGCAACCGGAAGGCACCAACCGTATGACCTCTCCCATCAATCCATACCTGACTGGCGTTTCCACCTGGGCCCTCCACCCGCTTCCACCTGGGCCCTCCACCCGCTGATTGGCCATGTCGAACCCGGTCGTCCGGGCTCACCGGATGCACTGCTCTTCCAGCCATCCCCGCGAGTCCTGAGTCTTGAAGATGCCATTTCGGCCGCAGCAGACCACGGCTACACAATGCTTGAGCTCTGCCACTTTCATATCGATAACCCAACCAATGACCGCCTTGAACAGCTCCGACTCCACTTGGAAGCGACGGGCGTGCGTCTGCTGAGCCTGCTTATCGATGATGCAGACATCACCGACGAAACCGATAACGCCGCGCACATCGCGTGGATAACCACTTGGATTGACCGCGCCAGCCGCCTTGGTGCCGATACTGTGCGGGTCATCGGAGGGCATGCCGCTCCCGATACGGACAGCCGACCACGGTGCCGCGCCGCGTTTAAAACCTTGGCGTTGGAAGCATTTGTCCGCGGCGTGCGT
>JBEEMN010000302.1:0-3229 GCA_041192625.1 Armatimonadota bacterium | reverse complement strand
GCCAAAACATACACGGAGCCACCATTGTGTCGGAAGCGTGCTGCACAGTAGTTATCAGCCCAGCCAATCAAGCGACCGGACAGAGTTGGGAAGCCTGATTCGACCGCTGAACATGCCGTGGTGACATCATCCCCACCAGAATTTCCAACATAGCCGCTACCTTCCATCGCTAAGACGACATCGGCAGGTGCACCAATATTGGCAAGCGTCTGAATTCCGCTAGGAAACCACCCAAGATTGAGTGCGTTTCTGTGCATGGTCGGCATCAGGTTCGAGTTATTGGTATAGCTGAACGACTTTGAGAAGAACGCTGACTTATCTCCAGTAAATCGCTGGAATGGAGCAGGATCACCACTTGCGAACGGGAGATTCTGCTGTGATGTGCTGATGCTTGGGCATGTCCAAAGACCGGCATCCCTTCGGCCAACCAAGTTTGCACCAGTTGATCCAGCTCCAGCCTTCATGTATGGGTCCGTCAAATCCTGCCAGTTTACTGCAGCCGTCATTCCGGCAAAAACGTAGCTGCCAAGTGGGAATGCCTCATCATAATCCTGTGCGTACATCAGGACTCCGAGGCCAATCTGTTTCATATTAGATACGCATGTGGCCTGCCTGGCCTTTTCTCTAGCCTGTGCAAACACAGGGAACAAAATCGCTGCCAAGATGGCAATGATTGCTATTACCACCAGTAGTTCGATGAGTGTAAAGCCCTTCAAACGGAGAGTGTTAGTCGAATTCATGATCGGGTGATGTGCTCCATGGTCTGCAGATAATGTTATAATACGCGGGTCAGCCCACGATGTGTGATTGCATGGGACGGCGGGCCACCCGCCTACCACTATGAAAAAGAAAATCATCGTTCTCGGCTCCGGCCCTATCCGCATCGGCCAAGGCATTGAATTCGACTATTGTTCGGTCCACTGCGTCTGGGCAATCCGCGAAGCTGGCCACGAAGCCATCATCATCAACAATAACCCGGAAACGGTCTCCACCGACTTTGATACCAGCGACCGGCTGTATTTTGAGCCATTGACTGCTGAAGATGTCCTTAACATCATTGAGCGCGAAGACCCGATTGAGGGCGTTATTGTCCAGTTTGGTGGCCAAACGGCCATCAACCTTGCGCGTTCGCTCGACGATGCTGGCGTCCGGATTCTAGGATCGTCTGCGGATTCCATCGATCTCGCTGAAGACCGTCATCAGTTTGAAGCCCTCCTCCGCAAACTGGACATCCCAAAACCGGAAGGCCGCGCTGTGACTACGGCGGATGCTGCAGTGACTGTTGCAAATGAGATCGGCTATCCGTGTCTTGTCCGGCCATCCTATGTGCTCGGTGGTCGCGCGATGGAAATTGTTTACACCGAGGATGAACTGGTCAATTACATGACCTATGCGGTCGATGTTTCGCCAAAGGCTCCAATTCTGGTTGACAGGTATATTGTCGGCCGGGAGCTGGAAGTGGACTGTATCTCCGATGGCGTCACCTGCCTCCTCCCTGGAATCATGGAACATATCGAGCGGGCAGGCGTCCACTCGGGCGACTCGATGGCCGTTTATCCTCCTCAGAACGTCTCTGAAATCACGAAGCAAAAAGTCGTTGACTATGCGGTGCGTATTGCCAAGGAGATGAAGGTAGTCGGGCTGATGAATATCCAGTTCGTCTGCGATGGCGATGAGCCATATGTCATCGAGGTAAATCCACGCAGCTCGCGCACCGTGCCTTATCTCTCGAAGATTACTGGAATCCCGATGGTCAAGGTTGCCACGCGCTGCATCATGGGTGAAGCGCTGGCCGATATGGGTTTCCCAGAGGGGCTTTATCCCGAACAGAAGAACCCAGCGGTCAAGGCACCTGTTTTCTCATTCCAAAAATTGGTCGGAGTGGATAATGCTCTTGGGCCTGAAATGAAGTCGACGGGTGAGGTTCTTGGTCAGGATGTAACGTACCCGGGCGCGCTCTACAAGGCGATGGTTGGTGCGGGTCTCCGCTTGCCGATCACGGGTACGGTTTTGTTCACCGTTGCCAATGCGGATAAGGAAGAAGCACTTCCGATTGCGCGTGAGTTTGCCGCGATGGGCTATGCGCTGCATGCAACCTCTGGAACAGCAGCCTACTTTGCGGCGAACGATCTACATGTCGAAACGGTTGCCAAGATAACTGAGTCCGCAGATAACCTCGTCACGCGTATTCATTCAGGTCAGGTCGGCCTTGTCATTAACACTCTGTCTAAAGACAAGCGGATTGAGGAGGAAGGTCAGTTGATTCGTCGGGCGACCGTCGAGCGCTCCGTTCCGTGTATGACATCCCTTGATACAGCGGCCGCGCTGCTACTTGCTTTGAAGGCCCGTGCTGAGGGCACATTTGGCGTGATGACTGTGGATGAATATCTGACATCTAAGTAGTTTAATCCAAGGCAATTGTTTGGCATAAATGTAACAGCCACTCTCCTCGAGGATACGTCCTCTGGAAAGAGTGGTTGTTTTTTCTTAGGTCAGAGCCTGCCAGATGAGCTTCTCTCAGAGCAATCAAAAGCAACAGTATAGAAACTAAAAAGCCACCCACCTGAAGGAACATTTCCTCCAGATGAGTGGCGAGTTATTCGGCTGAAATACTTAGCCCTTGACTGCCTTTACGATTGCTGCCGCATCGATGCCATAGGCAGCAAGCAATGTGGCTATTGGTCCGGATTGTGGCATTTCACGAATCGCCAAGTGTGCAAAGCGCTTCGGAGCGACGCCATTTGCGGTCAGCGTAGCGAGGACAGCATCCGCGATGCCTCCCTCAACCCAGTGGTCTTCCGCGACAACCATCAATGGCGTTTCACGCACAGCCTTGAGGAGAACATCGGTGTCGATTGGCTTGACCGAGTACAAGTCGATGACCCGTACATTGATCCCTTCAGCTGCTAGCGTATCGGCGGCTTTGAGCGCTTCATGCAACGTGATGCCTGCAGCAACAATCGTTGCATCGTTGCCATCACGCACCGTGTACGACCCACCCAGCTTGACCTCGGTACCCTTTGGATAGAGAACCGGCGTCGCTTCACGCGTCGCACGCATCTAGGAAATACCCTCGGTGTCAGCCATCAGCGGGATGAGCGCGGCGGCTGTCGTCGCATCCGATGGGTACAGAACCGTGGAGCCGAACACAGAGCGCATCATCGCAATGTCTTCAAGGGCCATTTGGCTTGGTCCATCTTCACCGATGGAAACTCCGGCGTGGGTTCCT
>JBEEMN010000301.1:0-3237 GCA_041192625.1 Armatimonadota bacterium | reverse complement strand
TTTCAGAGTCGATGGCCTGATCCAGACGGACTCCGCCCATTTTTGAATCACTGCTGTGGCAGGAAATACAGCGTGCCAAAAGGACTGGCCGGACAGACTTTTCAAACGCAGCGGTCTGGGCTGGCGATGGTGCTTTTGTTGGCGGCGCGCCTATTGTGGCACCGATACAGATGCCGGCTAATCCACTCAGTGTGGCGGCGGCCCGCCAGAAATCCCGTCGTTGGAACATGGCTTAAAAGTATACGCGTTCAATGGGCATCCACAACGCCAATCCATCGTAGATGAGAACCATTCTAGGGGTTACATCAAACAAATCGGTGGTTGCATCAACCCAGCCGGTAAGAATGGGTGTAACAGTTACCCGGAAATCTTGCAGCATCTGGGCATCTGCTTCCAGCAGAGTAAGTGAAAACGTATACTAACATCTGTGAATTCAGACAAAATCGTACACTTCATCGGAATCTGCGGAGCTGGCATGAGCGGCGTCGCGCGCATCCACCAAAAAGCCGGCTGGACGGTAACCGGCTCCGATGAAGGCTTTTATCCACCGGTGAGCAACCTGATCACACGCTACCGGATTGCCTGTGCGACACCATACGCGGTTGAGAACATTCCAGCTGGCGTAAACCGCATCGTGATTGGGCGGCATGCAAAGCTGACACCCGCAGAATGCTCGGAGGTCGCTGAGGCTTATCGTCTGCAGGCCGAAAACGGTGTTGAGGTTCTGTCCTTTCCCGAAGCCCTCGCAACATTCCTGAAAGACACCCATAACATTGTGGTTGCGGGGAGCTTTGGGAAGTCATCCTGTACCGCGATGTGTGCACACGTCCTGCGGATTGTTGGCAAAGACCCGAGCTGGTTTGTCGGCGCGGATTCGATTGACCTCAAAGAAAATGGACATCTGGATGAGTCAAATCTGTTTGTCCTCGAGGGGGATGAATATCCAGCAAAGCTTGGTGAGCTGACACCCAAATTCGCCTTTTACAACGCCAAGACGGTGCTCTTGACCAGCTGTGAGCATGACCACTTCAATGTCTATCCCACGGTTGGCGACTACCTCCAGCCCTTCCGACAGCTGCTTGCCGAGCTGCCATCCGATGGTGGACTTTTCTGCTGCACAACCGGCGCCAACATTGAGCGCATCATCCAGCAAACCCGCCTCGTACCGATTTGGTATGGCGTGAAGCGGGATGAACGAACGACTTGGTGGGCCGAGGACATTCACTGCTCGGATGCCGGGATGCGCTTTCGGGTCATGAAGGATGATGTGCTCCAGTGCGAGTGCGAGCTGCAAGTTATCGGCAACCATATGGTCGAGAATGCCATCGGGATTATTGCGATGCTGGCAACACGTGGAATTGCAGAGCCGAAGGCCGTCGCCCATGCGCTCTATGCATTCCGGGGTGTGAAGCGCAGACTCGAGCGGATCAGCCGCCTTGGCCACACACCCATCTTCAATGACTTCGGAAGTTCACAGGCAAAGCTGCAGGCTGGCATCAATGCAATTCGCAGCGCCTATCCATCCCGCCGCCTAACGGTCATCTTTGAGCCCCACACATTTTCGTTCCGTAACCGGGCAGCGCTTGACTGGTATTCCGATTTGTTCCGGGAAGCCCATAGGGTTATCGTCCTGCCTCCGCCAACCCATGGCGCGGCAACGCATGATCAGCTGACGTGGGAAGAGATCACAAAGGCCATTGAGCGACCAAACCTTGAGACTGTGCCGCTTGACAATTGGGCTGGCCTCCGCCGCGAGATTGCCGTTTGGTCAGACCGCAAGCAGGATGTGATTCTGCTGGAGAGTAGCGGCGACTTCTACGGGATGTGGCCGGAGCTTGAGGCGTGGGCCGCCAATAAATAAGGGCACGCGGCGCTAGGCTGCGTACCCTTAGATGACTGGCCCGGATGCGTTTTTTACATTCGGTCAGGGGCAGAGATTCCGAGGAGCGAAAGCCCTGACTTGATTCCAATCGCGACAGCGTCACACAGCTTGACACGGGCATCCCGTACCGCAGGGTCATCCGCGCCGAGGACTGGGCAGCGATCATAAAACCGCGCGAAGTCTTTGGCAAGCTCAAATGTCCAGTTGGCGATGGCGCTCGGGGCGTACCGCGCTCCGGCATCCCGGACCGCACCCGTGATACGTGAGAGCTGTACTACCAGCGCACGCTCATCATCGGTGGTCAACACACTAGAATCAACGTTCTCCGGAACACCGCCGGCTTTCCGGACGATATTGCAGCAGCGCGCATACATGTACTGAAGATAGACGCCTGTATTGCCATCGAATGCGAGGATCTTCTCCCAATCGAACGCGATATTTCGTTCCGGCCCTTGGTGGAGGTCAAAGTAGATGACTGCTCCTAGCCCGATGGTTTCCGCGACGCGCTGGATGTCATCCGGTTGGGAAACTTCGGAGCGGCCAGTTTCCACCTGCTCCATGATTTTTTCCGTTGCGCGGCGAACCGCTTCATCAAGGATTTCATCCGCGAAGATGACATTTCCCTTACGGGTTTTGAAGCGCTCGCCATTGGCGCCGGTCACCATCCCAAACTTGACATGGACAGAGCAGTCGGCGATTTCCGTATAGCCCATCCGCCGGACGAACTCGAAGACCTGTTGGAAGTGCAGCCGCTGCTCAGCACCGACCACGTAGACATTGCGCGTCGGGGCGTAGGTGTTCCAGCGGTGGATGCACGTTGCGGCATCCCGGGTTTGATACAGCGTCGCGCCATCGGTTTTACGCAGCAGGCAGCTTGGATACTTGTCATCAAAGTGAACCGAGACAGCGCCTGATTCCTCGATGGTCGCGACGCCCTTTGCGATGGCATCATCGACGAGAGGACCGAGCATCGGCTCAAACCACGACTCGCCGAGCGTTGTGTCAAACGAAATTCCAAGGCGCTTGTAAATGGTGTCGAACTCGGTCATCGAAATGTCGACCAGTTTTTGCCAGATGGAGCGCGCCCAGACATCCCCTTCTTCAAGCTTGCGGAACCATGCGCGTGCCCGGGTCTTTTTGTCAGGGTCCTCTTCGGATGCCTGGTAGAACTCGGCGTACATTTTCATCATTGCCGCAACCGGTTCGGCATCCTCCCACGGGGGCGTCGGGCTATCTTCGATAGCTGCGAGGAGGTAGCCAAACTGGGTTCCCCAGTCACCAAGGTGGTTGTCCCCGATGACGTTGTAGCCGAGGGCCTTGTGGATTTTATAAAGCGAATGTCCGATGACGGTGGT
>JBEEMN010000300.1:0-3429 GCA_041192625.1 Armatimonadota bacterium | reverse complement strand
TTGCATAAATGGATCTCCCCAGCCTTGCTGGCCCCTAGTTCCATTCTTCATCGTCGAATCTCCGCAGAGGAAAATCGTGGGTGTGTTTCGGATCGGGCGGGGCACGATAGCCATCAGCTGTGTCTCACGACGCAGCCGACTTGTACGTAGCGAGGATGGTGTCTCGGGGTTGTACAGGAAATGCATGCTCGGCATCACTGGTAGACTAAAGTCTGTGGCTGCAAGGATTTTGACATTGGATGCGGGTCTCGAGGAGGCTGCAACGCGCTTACGCGGCGGGCAGCTGGTGGCATTTCCTACGGAGACGGTCTATGGGCTTGGTGCAAATGCACTAAATGCGAATGCTGTTGCGGCTATCTTTACGGCTAAGGGGCGTCCATCGACGAACCCGGTCATTGTGCATGTGGCGGACATTGCGTCGGCGCAGGCGTTGTCTGCGGATTGGACTCCGATTGCAGCTGTGCTTGCGCAGCGCTTTTGGCCTGGTCCGTTGACGCTTGTTGTGAGAGCCGCTGCGGATGTGCCTTCGGTTGTCATGGCGGGCGGGACGACGGTTGGTGTGCGGATTCCCGCGCATCCGGGGGCACTCGCGTTGATTGCGGCTGCCGGATGTCCGATAGCCGCTCCCAGTGCGAACCGTTCGGAGGCGATTTCCCCGACGCAGGCAGAGCATGTGGCAGGTGGGCTTGGGGCTTGGGTGGATGACCTTTTAATTCTCGATGGCGGCGCATGCCAAGTCGGGATTGAGTCGACCGTCGTTGATGCCACTGGTGAGTCGGCGGTGATTTTGCGGCTTGGGGATGTTTCGGAGATGGACATTGCGGAGGTGGTTGCAGTGGCCGCTACGGCGGATGTCAGCGGTGCCGGTCCGGTCCGTTCGCCAGGTCAGGCCCTTCGGCACTACGCTCCTCACTGTCCGTTGGATATTTTGCCATCCGGTGTGCAACTGGATCCAGATGCGATGTCTGACCCTGATGTTTGGACGTTTTGGATTGGAGATAATCCGCCAGTCGGTGAGCGGGTTGTGCCTCTTGGAGAGCAGCCAAAAGTGGTTGCAACAAAGTTGTATGCGGGCCTGCACCAGGCAGATGATGCTGATGCGAAGCGGATTGTCGTTGCAGGGTTGCCAATCGGGGCTGAGTGGGCGGCGGTTGCTGATCGCTTGCGCCGAGCGGCTGTGACCAAGCCTTAGCAATGACAGCGTGTGAAAAAGAAAAGAGTGTTCCAGAGTGGATGATGTAACGCAGCGAAAAGTAGTCGTGGTTGGTGGTGGTGCAGCAGGGATGCTTGCTGCGTGGGCAGCGGCGAAGGCTGGAGCACACGTCACATTGCTTGAAAAAATGGAGCGTCTCGGCACCAAAATACTCATATCCGGCGGTGGGAAGTGCAACCTCTGTCATGCGGGTCCCATGGACGATGTTCGTAACAAGTTTCGACATAACGAAGCGAACTTTCTCCGCAATGCCTTTCGCGTTTTTACAAATGATGACTATCTCGAGCTGTTAACGGCAAAAGGGTTGGAAGTGTACACGCGCCCGGATGGCAGGATTTTTCCGGAGCCTCCCGCTGATGCCAAGGATGTTGTCGAGGTGATGGAGGCAATCGTCCGTGAGGCCGGTGTCAATGTTGTCCTCGGTGCAAAGATTCATGGACTTCTGGTCACAAATGACAAGGCTATTGGTGTGGAAATGGATGATGGCAGCCGTATCGGGGCCGATGCACTCATCGTTGCTGTGGGCGGTTCGTCGTACCCGTTGACTGGTTGTACTGGTGATGGTTGGAAGTGGATGGCATCCCTTGGGCATACGGTCGTGCCTTTGACGGCGGCACTTGCTCCTCTCTACCTGGAAGAGTCGCCCAACTGGGCTGCTGATTGGAGTGGCGTGTCACTGAGGGACTGCGTTCTTCGTGCGCGTGCTGTGAATGCGCAAGGGGACAAGGGCAAGGAGCGGATGCGGTGGCGCGGTGACATGCTGTTTACGCACAAAGGAATCTCCGGACCGGTGTCGCTTGGCGTTTCGCGTGAGATTGCCGAAGCCTGGCCGGAATCATCCCTTGCCGAAGTGGACCTCTTTCCTGACATGCGCGAAGATCAGCTGCGCGAAGAAATTGACAAGTGGTGCTTGAACTACCCGAGGCGTTCGGTCGGGGCGTTGCTTGAGAGTGTTGCACCTGCACGGCTAGCAAGGCCTATCGCCCGTGTTGCGATGCTAGACATGGAAGTCAAGGGCGCCTACTTTATCGCCAAGGCGCGTCAGCGTCTGGTTGTCGCTCTGAAGGGATGGGTTCTTGGGAAAGTGCGTGCTGTGCCTCTTGAGCGTGGAGAAGTTGTTGCCGGCGGGGTTGACCTTGGTGAGGTCGACAACCGAACGATGATGAGCCGTAAGGTCAGCGAGCTGTATCTCTGTGGCGAAATATTGGATATTGCTGGACCGGTGGGTGGTTACAACCTTCAGGCTGCATGGTCTACAGGATTTGTTGCGGGGAAAGCCGCTGCAGCATTACCGCGCACTGACTAACGCGTAACATTGATTTGCACAGGTTTGCATGGAGATGAAGTTCACCGTGGTCCATGTACGGTAGTCCCGTAGTAGACGCACTTTTAAAAAACTATGTTGAGCCGTAAGATCAGCGAGCTGTACCTTTGTGGCGAAATATTGGATATTGCTGGACCGGTGGGTGGTTACAACCTTCAGGCTGCATGGTCGACAGGATTTGTTGCGGGGCAAGCCGCTGCCGCATTATCACGCACTGACTAAATCGAAAGATTGTTTGGCACAGGTTTGCATGGAGATGAAGTTCACCGTTGGTCCATGTCCGGTAGCCACGTAGTAGACGCACTTTTAGAAAATAGTTTAGGCTGTACTGTGTTTGGCATGTTCATTGCACATGTTCTTTACATCTGGTCGGAATCAACCATTGCAAAGCGCGATGGGAAGATCCAACTAACGTTTGAGGGACATCAAAATGAACAGAAATATATTGCTTGGACTTGGAATCTGCGGACTACTGACGTGCCTGTCAGCACCTGCAACGGCTCAATTCACATCTTATGACAATCCGAATGCAACCTGGCTTGGTAGCACGACTGGCGTCAACATCGTTGGAAACGAGACGGACTCTGTCCGCTCAATCGGCGGTGGTGCATTCAGCATCGACTTCGATAAGGATGGCTTTATCGGCAACGTTGGTGGTGATTGGCAGCCAGTGTGGTCATCGGCTCCGTATTCGGCATTGAATCAAGGCGATGCGACACTTTACTGGAGCGAAGCAACGGACTTCACGTTCTCCAGTGCAGTGACATCCTTTGGATTCGAGCTACAGACAATCGACCTGATGGACAACCATGACATCATGGTTCAGTTCTACAATGGCTCAACACTCATTGGAAGCATCAACCGCACCATCGACAACTCCGGTGTCATGGCA
>JBEEMN010000299.1:0-3239 GCA_041192625.1 Armatimonadota bacterium | reverse complement strand
TGATTTCAGATCCAGCGATGCTCACGCGTGTGACTGCCATCGGGGCACGTCTGGCGAATGTCGCCAACAAGACGGTCATTCCTGCGACGTATGGAACGGAAAACAGAACCCCGTACACGTATCGATTTCACATTGTTGATGACAAAGACGTAAATGCCTTTGCCCTGCCTGGGGGTTGGCTGTATGTCAACAAAGGCTTGCTTGATTATGTTCAATCAGATGATGAGCTTGCTGGCGTGCTCGCACATGAAGTCATTCATGCCGCCCACCATCACATCCTCAAGCTACAAAAAGAACAGGACAAGCTAAACACGCAGCTAGCCATTGGAGCAATTGCAGCAATCTTTGCGAAAGTTCCAGTAGCTGACACAGGTAACTTGATAACCGGTCTTCAACTGGTTGCCCTACAAAAAGTCAATGGTTACTCACAGCAGGCTGAACGCGATGCAGATGGTGCCGGATTTGAGTTGACGCGTCTCGCCGGTTTCAATCCAGTGGGAGCACTGACGTTTATGGAACGGCTTGCCAGAGATCAAAGGAACCGACCAGAGGTTGACCTTGGAATCTTTCGAACGCACCCTCCTGAAAAACAACGCGTCGCATCGTTGAAGAGCAAGCTAGACTTGGCATCGATCCCTATCAATCGTCGACAAACAACCAACCAGCTTCGCCTAAGTGTTCTGCCCGCCAAAAATCAAAGTGTCATTTTTGAGATGCAACTGGATGGCCGTGTAGTGCTGACATCGACAGACAAAGCCTACTTGACACAAGTGGCAAGTGTCTTGGACAAAGCCCTCGATGTTCCAACCGAGCTGTTCGATGTCACCAAGACTGCCTCGAGTGTTCTTATCCGCGGAAACATTATGTTCACGATACGTTCCAGTGATTTGAAACTGGGGCAAAACCCAGAAATCGTAGCTGATAAGGCCCGGGATGCCATCAGGGCTGCGTTGTTCAAAGTTTCGTTGGATGGAAACTTGTAACATCCATTCATGATTACGCCCTTTCTTGATTACTTGCGAAAGCGACCCGCAAGTGTCTATTGGATGTGTATCGTTGGCATATTGCTCTGGATCGTTGCTAGGTACTTTGGGTTTGATGCTAAGGCACCACAGATTTCGTTTGTCCCGATGCTATGTGTTTTGGTGGTAGCTGCTACGAATTTGTCTCTGCGGAGAGCTGTTTCAACCGACTC
Organism: Armatimonadota bacterium; assembly: GCA_041192625.1. Classification (GTDB taxonomy): domain Bacteria; phylum Armatimonadota; class Armatimonadia; order Armatimonadales; family Armatimonadaceae; genus CAIRTT01. The sequence continues at coordinate 2,044 of JBEEMN010000299.1, read as the reverse complement.
GGGACGACCGTGGCCAAAATTCAAGATAGGTTGGATTTTTGCCTTTGTAGACTTCGCATGCATCGTTTTGGGATTACGCTTCACCGGCGCACTGTACTCTCCATTGTGGGTTGTGACGTTTGTTGTCGTTGCTGGCGAGACAATCTTGGAGAATCGATTCGTTGCAACCGTAACGCGATCGATTGCATGTACAGCACTTCTTCTAGGCACGCTACCGACTCCAATGGAGACAAATGATTGGGTTGGTTACTCGCTGGAAATGTTTGTCCGGATGGGATTGATCATTGCTGTCAGCTCAGTCATGAGAAGATTGAGGGTCCAAGCTGAAGTAGCGCAGTCTGAAGTTGCAGCCCTGAGAAGTGACCTAGCCCTGTCGAATCAACGTGCTTCTCTATCTAGGGAAATTCATGACAGTATCGGAAATGCCCTTGCAGCAACAGTGTTGCGGATGGAAGTTATGAGCCGTTTGCGGGATAGAGATGGTGACAGTCAGGCAGCTGAACTGTTTCGTGAGGAAGCAGATGTCGTTCGGCAATCGATGCAGCAGATAAGAGATTGGACATTTCTGAACCATCCGTGGAGTGTCGACGCACCTCTCTCAGAGGTCCTTAGTCGCGAAGTGTCCAGATGGTCACGTCGAACAGGTATTGCGGTTAAAGTCTCAGGCTCGGACTCGATGGACTGCCTTGGAAATCACCAAACCATACCAGTGCTGCGCATCGTCCAGGAAGCCCTGACAAATGTCGTGCGGCACGGCGTAAACGTCGACACAGTCAATATTTCCGTCAGCTTGACTGATAGCATCGTGTCCATTTCAATCATCGATAATGGAAACGAAGCGATAAACCCACAAGCGACATCGGGGCTAGGCATGGATTCAATGCGGGGACGTGCCAAGTCTTTAGGTGGTGCGATGACTGCAATGGCTACCGCCGCTGGTTTCGAAGTCAAAATTGACCTTCCACGTAACCGAACGTTAGATCGACAGTTTGCCGAGTAGAGTATCAACAAGGTGCTCTGCCCACATGTCATGGTCATCGTTATTGTCAAATTCGAATCGAATTCCGACAGACGCATCTGCCATCCACATGATGTCGGCCAAGACCAACACATTGTTGAGTGAACCTACACCCAGCTTGCAGACAAATGGACCACTCCGTGGAACATTTTCAGTACGAACCACCTTAGCGCCACCAATACCAACATCGATTACATCGAATGCTAACCAGCGATCACGGAAGCATTCAACACTTATCGATTCGGGCGCGGCCCATCGCTTGTATTGACGGCGTTGATTTTCTGGTTGAGCCACGTTACGTACGGTGGGAAAACTCTTCATTCGAAGTTTGGCTAGCAGCTTGAGTGCAGCATCCTGCTTATCAAGGATTAATTCCAAATCTTGTGAATCATCAAGTTCCATCTTCGTAGGTCTTCCTCTTTCATCCCGATTGTGCCAGCAATAATATATATCCTGACATGATAACTTGAACCGTGGATGTAGTACGTAGTGTAATCGCATTCAGCATGCCAATCGCTTGGATGTGCCTAATGTTGAATCATAAGGCCCCAATGCGGAATACAAATGTTTACACCTGGTGTCTGTTAGCTTTTTCCGCGATGCTGTCCGTGATTTCCTTTCAATGGGAAAGTCTTGGACGTGTTTTACCGATAACAAGAATCGTCATTTCCCCCCTTTTACATGCTGATTACCTACATCTTTGTGTAAACACTCTCGGTGGATTTTTGGTCTTGAGCAGGCTTGAGGAAACAAATGGTCTTCGCCTAACATCGGCTATTTTGACTGCAGCATATGTTGTTCATGTCATTCTTGTTGCGTTTTGCGTATTTGTGCTGCGGTTACCGCTCGACGTGCTGGGGCTTAGTTCGATTGTGTTTGCAGGACTTGGCTTTTTTGTACATCAGATACATCGCGACTTATCGAAAGTTCAGAAGAATGCATTCGTGTCTTCAATGGTACTAATGGTCATTTTTGAAGTCTCGGTTCAAACAATTCTTGTTCACTGTTTTGCTTTGATGTTTGGAT
>JBEEMN010000298.1:0-5131 GCA_041192625.1 Armatimonadota bacterium | reverse complement strand
CCTGCCGGGATGACGGTGCCACACATGTCGGTTCCAGCCGCCATCTTAGTTGAGTTCCTAATCACAATCTGCCTCCTCGGAATCATCCGGAAGGTTGCCGTGACATCGGCTGGCGACTACGCCAAAGACATACCGGCAGTGATTATCGCCGCGGGTGTTGTTGGCTTGATAGTCATCGGCGGACCATACACAGATGCCAGTATGAACCCGGCACGCTCCCTCGGTCCGGCAATCGCCGCGGGTCACGGGACGAGTGTTCACCAAATTGTCTACTGGTTAGGACCGCTCCTCGCAGCGATGATTTTGGCAGGTATCGAGAAGTTCATGACGCGGAACCGACAAACGCAATAGACTAGATGACCACGTGTGTACTGCTAGGATATGCGCGTAGAACACGTGTGTACTGGCAGATCACTTTTTAACATAAAAATAAAACTACATTAATACTTCAATAATACGATGAGCGTTGTTAGACCGTATCCTTACTGGCGTTGTCCCAGCGCAGGGTCGTCCTGCGTTATGTCAAACACGGAGAAATATTAATGAACGCAATCCGCAGCCACCGGAACGCCTTTACGCTCATCGAGCTTTTGGTCGTTATCGCTATCATCGCTATCCTTGCAGCCATCCTCTTCCCTGTCTTCGCTCAGGCACGTGAAAAGGCTCGCTCAGCTAGCTGCCTTTCCAACGAAAAGCAAATCGGTCTTGGCCTCATGATGTACACCCAAGACTACGATGAGACCTACCCAACCGCATACTTCTACAAGAACAACACAGCAACCACCAACGGTGGTTCGTCCGGTGGTTATGTCCACTTCACAGCGATGATTCATCCTTACATCAAGAACGAGCAGGTCTGGCTCTGCCCATCGGATCCATCCAGAGGTATCCGCCCTGACAACCCACCATGTGCGAACTGGCTTGACCTCACAACAATTGGTTGTGAAGCACAGGTTCCACGCCTGTCCTACATTCCGAACTCCGCTATCCTCCCACGCAAGCGCGGTCCACAGGATGCTCCTAACATCGTCTCCATCGCCGCTGTCGATGCACCTGCAGATGTCATTGCAATCGCTGAAATGACAGGCAATCTGAACTGTATTCTCCTTGGCTCAACTGGTCAGACCAACACTGAGAAGCGTAACAAGTCTCACCGCCCAGTCAATGCCATGATGCGTACTGCCACGGGTGGCGCATGGGCAGGACAAAACGTTGCGGATGCAACAGGTCCAATCTTTGCAATCACAAAGAACGAAGCAGAAGGTGCACTTGGTTGGGGCGGTCCTTCTGACTCCATCGCAACGAATGGAACCGGCGGATGCCGTACGGTTTCTGCAGATCTTGGCTACCATATCCGCTTCATGGAGCCAGGTCGCCACACTGGTGGTTCCAACTACGTGTTCGCAGATGGCCATGCGAAGTTCTTCAAGTTTGACACAACGATCAACCCGAACAACTTCCTCTGGGGCAAGAGCTACTACCCAACGGGTCAGCAGATTCTCGACCAGGCAGGCTTCCCAGTTCGCTAATTGCTAAGGAACCTCCCGGGTCCCCCACCCGGCAGGAGGCCGTGCTGCGCAAGCAGCACGGCCTTTCTTCTTTCCATCTGCTACACTTCACCCGTGAACCGACGCTCCTTTCTAACGGTAGCCATCACCTCTGTAACAGGCCTTACCGCCGCAAGCTGCGCACGTGTACCCGCCGGCTCCGGGGATGCCGCCGTCCTCTTACGCGTCCGCGCTGTCTACCGCGGAGAAGTGACAAACTCGCTCTCCCTGCGGCAAAACAGCTACTTCTTCCTTATCCACCGAACAGACTCTCTCAATGACCCGGGACCCGTTCCCGTTGTCCAAGCACCCTGGGGTGGAAATGGGTTTGCATCCCGGCTTTGGGGTCTATAGCCTCCAGAGTGGTGGAACGCTGTTGCCTCCCGAAGCACGCGTTTTCGAATACTTGGGGACCCCTGAAACCAGCGTCACACCGCGCCCAGGCGAACGCGAACTCCTCTTCCAACTGGACCTCAGCCGCCTTCCCCTTGCAGACAAGCGGTATGTCTATATCAACATCATTTCGACAGACACCATCCCGCAGACCCCAGATGACCAAGTAAAGCTCTGGGATGCCATCGAGGATGGAACAAAACCGCAAAGCCTCACGCCGTGGGTGGTGCTGGATACATCGATCAACGACCGCAAATCAAATCAGGTCGATGCCCGTGAGCCTGGCTTTAATGATGTCCGCGACCGTATCAATGGCCCTCCCGTGGATGAGCCAACGCTTGATCTTGTCGACTGGCAGGTTGATATTCAGCGCGGGTAGGTATTTTCTTTTGTTTTGCTAGTCGGCAAGATCTCGCATTTCGACCGATAAGCGGACATTCGGCGGGGCTCATGTTTTTACTTTATTTTTATCGAGTAAAGGCTCGTATCGTAAAGCGAACTGAAGTACCTCCGGTGGATGAGCCAACGCTTGATCTTGTCGACTGGCAGGTCGATATTCAGCGGGGGTAATCCCCTTGTCTTTGGTATGGGAACCAAGCCACATCTAATGGACAGACCTGCCATCGAATTTCAGCCCAACTGATCAGTACTTGACACATCTCACCAGTGCAGTGATAGTGAATGCTCACTCAACGCATCTCCATCGAAGGCACGCATGTGAAAGTCGAACGAATTGAACTCTTCCAAGTAGCCCCCCGCTGGCTCCTCTGCAAAATCACCGCAGAAGGCGGCTACACGGGTTGGGGCGAACCCATTGTCGAAGGCAAAGCAGCAACCGTCGCCGCGTGTGTCGAGGAAATGAGCGACTTCGTGATCGGACACGATGCCCGGAACATCGAAGACCTCTTCCAAGTCCTCTACCGAGGTGGCTTTTACCGCGGTGGTGCCATCGAAATGTCCGCGATATCAGGAATCGAGCAGGCCCTCTGGGACATCAAAGGCAAGGCATTGGGCGTCCCGGTCTACGAGCTCCTCGGAGGGGCGGTACGCGACAAAATGCGGATGTACGCGTGGATCAACGGCGAAACTCCAGCGGATATCGCCATTGCCGCCAACGCCCGAGTGGCACAAGGGTACACCGCCATCAAAATGAACGGCGTGGATGACCCTCTCGAATGGATTGAGTCTCCCGCGACAATTGACCGGGTTGTGGCCAAGGTAGCAGCCGCCCGGGATGCGGTTGGCCGCGGGGTAGGTATTGGGGTTGACTTCCACGGGCGTGTGCACAGGGGCTTGGCAAAAGTCCTCTTTCGTGCGCTTGAGCCCTTTGACCTGATGTTTATCGAGGAGCCGGTGCTTGCCGAAAACGGAGAGGCATTTGTCGAACTATCTCGGCAGTCGTGTATTCCGATTGCCACTGGTGAGCGTCATTACACGCGCTGGGGCTTCAAACAGCTGCTTGCACAGGGCGGCGTCGCAATTGTGCAACCAGACCTCTCGCATGCCGGGGGAATTTGGGAGTGCCGCAAGATTGCTGCGATGGCAGAAGCCTACGATGTCGCATTTGCGCCGCATTGTCCGCTTGGCCCGATTGCACTCGCGAGCTGCCTGCAGGTTGACTTTTGCACACCAAACGCCGTGCTACAGGAACAGAGCTTGGATGTTCACTATAGTGCGGGTACGGATGCGATGAAGTACATCCTTTCACCAGAAACATTCACATTTGAAGCCGGCTACATCAGGCGTCCTGAAGGGCCTGGTCTGGGTGTTGTTGTGAATGAGGATGCCATCCGCGAAGCCGCTGCAATTGGACACCGCTGGAGAAACCCGGTTTGGCGTAACCAGGATGGCTGCGTAACCGAATGGTGAGTCGAACACCCTGTGAACAGTGTCGTCCGCAGATGACGGCACTCACCTATCTGGTGCGTCAGGGATATCACGTCACGAGGAAACTATTTGACCTGTTCTAAAATCAATCATTTGCCGACTGAAACTATAGACGTCAATTTTTCGTCCTAATTCATACATTTCGCAATCACACGAATTTGGCAGTTCCGGTAGAATTACCGGGGGAGTTTGTATATGCGCTATCAATCATCGGGTTCTGCACTGTTTGCGGCAATGTCGCTGTCGGTTCTTGGTATTGCCGGTTCGGCACTTGCTAAGCCCGAGCCAGCTGGTGCAACGGTACAGGATGCCGGGGCGCTTGTAAACGAAGCCCGTGTACTCGCAAAAGATGGCAAGCTGCAGGAGGCATTGACCAAGCTCGATGCCGCAGTCAAGGTCCGTCCTGATTACACAACCGCCTATTCTGAGCGGGCTGGCGTCCTCTTTCAGCTCAAGCAATTTGACAAAGCTGTCGCAGACTATGCTGCGGTAATCAAAATGCGTCCTGCAGCACCCGCCGGTTACTTCAATCGCGGACTGGCGTTGATATCCCTTCCAAAGCCGGATGCCAAAGCAGCTATCGCTGACTTCACAAAAGTCATTGAGCTAAACCCAAAACCATCGAGTACTCAGGATCTCGTGCTCGAGAGCTTTGACAAGCGCGCTTACTGCAACATCCTTCTTGCACAGTGGCCGGCCGCTGTCGCTGACTGCTCGGAAGTCCTAAAGCGCTCTGCCAATCGCGCAGATAGCCTTATCAACCGTGCGTTTGCTTACGAGTCCTTGACCCCACCAGATATCGATAAGGCCATCGCAGACTACACAACAGCGCTGCCTCTGGTAACCGATGCTGCAGCAAAGCTCGACATCCGCCTCAATCGCGCAAGCCTATTTCTGTCTCAGAAGAAGTATGAACCTGCCATCGCGGATTTGTCCGAAGGCATAAAGGCTAATCCAAAGAACGCGGATGCCCTTCAGGCTCGCGCATCTGCGCTCTTCCAAACCGGAAAGTTTGACCTTTCTGTTGCAGACTATAAAGCTCTCGTTGCGCTCAAGCCAACGGACGTCGCTATCATCAAAGACCTCGGAGCCGTACAGCTGCAGGTAAAAGATTACGCTGGCGCGATTAGCACATACACAAGCTACATCGCAAAGGCAGGCGCGACGGCTGGCAAAGATGTCTACAAGTTCCGTGCAGTGGCCTACATGAAAGTAATGCCGGCTAATCCAGGTGCGGCAATTGCAGACTATCAGGCCTACTTGGTATCGAATCCGAACGATGCCGTGATGTGGCATGACCTCGC
>JBEEMN010000297.1:0-3261 GCA_041192625.1 Armatimonadota bacterium | reverse complement strand
CTGCCTGAAGCAGAGTCACTTGTGCATTCAGGTAATCGGCACGCGGCTGGAGGTCATCTTTTTTAGCTGCAACACCCGCCTCAATCTGAGCTGTCACCAGATCAAGCGTGTTCTTTGCACGGTCGACCTGAGAGCGGGATACATCTACCAAGGCTTGCGAGCGGAGGGCTGCATAAAATGTATCGGCAACATTGCCAATCACTGTTTGCCGGATATTGGCTTCCGCCAACTCGCTGCTGATTAATGACTGACGACCCTGTCGGGCATTCATGTCACGTGTGCCTGTGTCAAACAACCTTAGTGAGAGGGAGAGGTCTTCCTGACGGGTTGTGACAGAGCGTGATTGCTGCACCGGTACCACGATTCCACCGGGGAGAATCTGGTTGACAATACCGGTTGAATCCAGCTGTTGGAATGTATATGTTGGCGTCACGCGAGGCTGATACGCGGATTGTGTCTGCCGTAAGCGCGCTTCACTTGCTTGCCGTGTTGCTGTTGCCGCGCCAAGGGATGGCTGGCGGCTGACTGCAATCTTGACGGCCTGCTGCAGCGTGAGTGGTTCTGCAATCTGGATGGGGGCAGGTACGGGCAACTGGGCATGCACGCCTCCTGCCATCAGGATTGAAGAAAACGTGAAGACAATGGTCGCTGGTTTCATAAATGTTCCCGGAAAATGGTTATAGCCTTGTCAGTGTACCAGTATGCAGGCTCTGAGTAAGTATCTAGACGTCATTGAAAGGATGCTGTTCACTTCCTGTACGCTTGCATCCATGTAACGGCGTTGGATAGAGTTTTGTATGCGTATTTACACGAAAACAGGTGATACCGGTGAAACAGATCTCTTCGATGGCCAGCGGGTGGCTAAATCGGATGCGAGAATTGAGCTTCTCGGTGCCATCGATGAGGCCAATGCCTGGCTTGGTGTGGCAGTTTCGAGCTTGACCTTAGATGACGTTTTGCACACATGGCTCCGTGACACATTGGTTGCTGTGCAGCGGCGGTTGTTTGTTGCCGGCGGCGATGTCGCAGCGCCTCGTGAGACAACAACGTGGGATGTTCCAAGAATCACGGGTGCAGATACCGAGTGGTGTGAAGAGGTCATTGACCGCTGTACGGCACAGCTTCCTGAGCTTCGAGCCTTCATTCTCCCGGGAGGTTCCCCGTGTGCTGCTGGTCTTCATGGTGCTAGAACGGTTATCCGCCGGGCTGAGCGCATTGCTGTTGCGATGTTGGGAAACCCGGATGATTCGGCTCTTCTCATCTACTTAAACCGTACCAGCGATCTCCTCTTTACTCTGGCGCGGATGGCAAATCTGATAGATGGTATTCCAGATGTAGAGTGGACAAGCGAGCAACGTCGGTAGCCAATGTGCATAGATGTTGGGATGAACGGAAATCTTGTTACGGCTGTGAAATGCAGACTGGGGGAGAACTACGGTGTTCATCGGCAATGCCACAAAAAGTGTGAACCAACAGCATGCATTTGATGTTTTGAATCGTGAAACAGGAACCTTAAGGAGTTACCAATGGCAAGACCAATCGTAGGGGAAACATCCCCTGAATTTTCGCTGCGGACCGGAGATGGAACAACCGTAACGTCATCGGACTATCTCGGAGAAAAGTCTATCGTCCTGTACTTTTACCCAAAGGATGACACGCCGGGATGTACCCGGGAAGCCTGTGATTTCAGAGATCTTGAGGCGGAATTCGCAGCAGCCGGAGCAGTCATCTTTGGCATCTCCAAGGACTCCGAAGCCAGCCACGCAAAGTTTTCCGGCAAGTTCACGCTGAACTTTCCACTTCTCTCAGACCCCGATGGCACGGCGTGTGAAGCATTTGGCGTGTGGGTAGAGAAGATGAATTACGGCAAAAAGTACATGGGTATTGAACGCACTACATTTGTCATCGGTAAGGATGGAAACATTAAGGCTGTTTTCCCAAAAGTCAAGGTGGATGGACACGCTGCAAAGGTCCTTACAGCCATCAAAGACGCAGAATAGTTAAACCAGTTTCAGTGAGTCCCGATATACGCACCACGATAGAATGCCGGGACTCTCTGAAAGGTTTTCCTGTTCATAATGCCTGAATCACAAACCGTTTTGTTGTGGAAAAATCTGGCCGCACAGCTTCGCGCTGACTCCATTCGCTGCACCACTGCTGCAGGCAGCGGTCACCCAACATCGGGAATGTCTATCGCTGATGTCATGGCTGTCTTACAAGCCAGTTACCTGCGCTACGACTACACAAATCCTAACCATCCATCAAACGACCACCTCATCTTCAGTAAGGGACATGCTTGTCCTGTCCTGTATGCGATGTACCGTGCAGCGGATGCCATTTCTGTGGAAGACCTCCTTTCTGTCAGAAAATTCGGATCGATTTACGAAGGGCATCCAACCCCTTTGATTCCACATGTCGATGCGGCAACCGGGTCCCTTGGACAAGGCCTTGGCATCGCGGTTGGCGTCGCAATCGCCGCGCGGAAAATCGAGAAGCTGAGCTACCGAACTTGGTGTGTTCTTGGCGATTCTGAAATGGCTGAGGGCTCGGTCTACGAAGCGATGGCTGTTGCCTCACAGGAAGGCCTCGACAACCTCATCGCGATTATCGACATCAACAAGCTTGGACAGCGCGGCGAAACGGCTCTCGGCCATGACATCTCCAAATATCGCGCCCGTGTCGAAGCATTTGGATGGCATGCGATCGAAGTTGATGGCCATTGCGTTGAGTCCATCAACGATGCACTTTCGGCAGCTGTAGCTCACACAGGTAGCCCGGTGGCAATTCTGGCGAAGACCGAAAAGGGTGGCGGTGTCTCGTTCCTCTCCGGCGTAGCCGGCTGGCACGGCAAGGCTCTGTCGGCATCGGATGCAGAAAAGGCTCTCGCCGAGCTCGGGAACCCAGAGGGGCTTATCGTCAAGCCGCAGCTTCCGATTGATGAACCTGGTCAGCCTGTCGTTGCGGACCAACCGTTAAACCTTCCTGATTACGCGGTCGGGCAGAGTGTTGCGGTTCGAAAAGCCTTTGGCGATGCGCTTGCAGCACTTGGCGCAAGCCGTACAAACTGCTTTGCGGTCGATGCTGAAGTTGGAAACTCGACTTACCTCGAGTTCTTTGGCAAAGCATTCCCAGAGCGGCATTTCCAGTGCTATATCGCTGAGCAGATCATGGTTGGCGTAGCGCAGGGTCTGGATGTCCAGGGCAAGGTTGCATTCGCGGCAACATTTGCTGCATTCTTCTGCCGTGCGTACGATCAGATCC
>JBEEMN010000296.1:0-3267 GCA_041192625.1 Armatimonadota bacterium | reverse complement strand
CCAGACTCGAACTAGGAGACTGAAAATGAAAAAACTACTCAGCTTAGCAGCAGCAAGTCTGGTCTTTGTCGGCACAGCAAACGCACAAGGCACTTGGTACACGGATTACACATCCTGGTCGAATCAACTGACATCGCTTGGTGGCACAGCGAACTACAACAACTTGCCAACCAATGTTCTAGCAAACAATCCCTACATTGAAAACGGAGTTTCGGTTGAGGGCACCGGAGCACTCTGGGGGCAAAGTGACTTAAACAGCATTTCGCTATTGAACAACACGGACAAGATGACGTTTACGTTCGCTGGAAATGCATTCGGTGGCTACTTCGCATCTAGTGACCAAGATGAAGATAAGGTCGCAGACAGCCTCGATTTCTTGGTCAATGGCACCTTTTCACAAAACCTCGGGACGAGTAGCACGGGTTATACGTTTCTCGGCTATATCAGCGACACAGATGGTGATATTTCCGTCGACGTATCGGGTGATAGCACACCAGAGTGGGTAACAGTCGATTCCTTTTCGTTTGGCAATAAGACATACGCAACCAACCCAAACACGGTCGTTCCAGAACCAGGCGAATACGTCAGCATGGCCATCCTTGGCATCGGTCTCTGCGGGATGCTTGTCCGCAGCCGCCGCAACAAGAAATCCTGACATCCAGCTGAGTCGGTTTCAGGAACCAGATAACCTCCCCGGGCTTCGTCTCTCAGGCCCGGAGAGGTTTTTGTTGTTACAGCCAACACGTTCATTACCCCCAGACGAACATTAAGAACATCCCACAACAACAAAAAACGGCGCCTGTATGCTAGTGAGCATGGACCGTCGTCAACTTTTACTCGATGCAATCAAGCTCGGAGGCTCTGCCGCCTTCGCTGGTATCGTCTCTCGTGGACTCCTCGCAGATACATCCCGTGACAATGCTTTCGGCTATGGAGACCTCTACCCAACCACATCGCTGAACACCGGCGAGACTATCCTGATGCTTCCCAAAGGCTTCCAGTACACCGTCTTTGGCCGCAAGGGCACTATCATGTCCGATGGCAATGTCACCCCATCACAACACGATGGCATGGCAGCCTTTGCAAGCGCGGATGGCGATATCCGCATCGTCCGCAACCATGAAGTCACCGGTGACCATGTCTCGGACAGCAAGTGTATTGTCGATGTCAGCAATCCGTATGCCTACGACCACACGGCACCGGCGGGATGTTCAACCATCGTCATCGATCCGGAAACCAGACTCCTAAAGCGCGACTTTGTCAGCCTTGCAGGGACGCACACAAACTGTGCGGGCGGCGCGACGCCATGGGGCAGCTGGTTGTCCTGTGAGGAAACAGTCTTCGGCGCTACGGTTGGTAAATCCACCGATGGACCATTTGGCGGCTTTGCCAAAGAGCATGGCTATGTCTTTGAAGTTCCAAGCCAGTTCGATATTGCAGTAAAGCCAGTTCCTCTCAAGGCACTTGGACGCTTTGTGCACGAAGCCATCGCGATTGACCCACGCAACGGAATTCTCTACCTCACCGAAGACCGCAAGACGGCTGGCTTCTATCGCTTCATCCCCAATAACCGCCGACGCCTCCAAGAAGGCGGAAGGCTTGAAATGCTGATGATCGATGCAAAACCAGGCTTCGATACGCGCAAGGGGCAGCGAGTAGGGGATGCACTTCCGTGCAAGTGGGTCTCCATCGATGACCCCGATCCTGTTTCTGCCGCCACCAATGACCTTGCCGTTTACGAGAGCGGAAAAGCAAAGGGCGCCGCAACTTTTGCGCGTCTCGAAGGCGCTTGGTTTGGTAACGGCTCCGTGTACATGTCAGCAACAAGTGGTGGGGATGCAGGCCTTGGCCAGGTTTGGCGCTATATTCCATCGGAGACGGGAGGCACGCTTGTACTACTCTTCGAGTCCCGGGACAAAAAGGTGCTGTGGTCTCCTGATAATCTCACGGTGAGCCGCCGTGGCGGCATCGCTGTATGTGAGGACACTTACGGTGGAAACTGCCACATTCGAGGTCTAACCCCAGATGGTCGGATTTTCGACTTTGCAAAGAACATTTATCCTGGGCAGGAAGAGTCGGAGTTTGCTGGGGTGTGCTACTCACCTGATGGCCAAACGATGTTTGTGAACTTGCAGCTACCCGGTGTGACCTGTGCAATCTGGGGCCCTTGGGAGCGCGGTGTGCTCTAGGGTTCCACACACGCTCCGATCAAAAAACCGAAACATCCCCGGAAGAGTTAACTCTCCGGGGATGTCGCATTTACCAATGAGCCGACCTGTCTTTTCTAGAAGAACAGCTTCTTGCTTGCTGTGAAGATGTAAACAATCCCAATAAAGAGCACCGCAACCCCAAAAACTGTCTTTAGCAGACGGTCTGGCAGGCGGCTGGAGACCAACGCGCCAATCTGTCCGCCAATCAAGACACCCGATGCACTGAAAATCAAAATGTCAAACCGGATATTCTTGAGCACAAACAAGTTGAAGAGCGTAATCGTGATGTCCGCAAGGGCCTCGATGAAAACCGCGGTCGCGTTCGCCTTCTTCGTCGCAAGCTTGCCCTTCTCCTCAAACAAAGGCTGATGCATCTCGGCAACACCCGTTGCCGTACACGCACTGCTCGCACCTGCGATGGCACTTAGCCACATCCACTTCTTGAGCTCCACATAATCCGAGACTTCCTGAATCCCGAAAATCTTCTTGGCCGAGCGCCACAGCTGATAAGCCGCCAATGTCCCAACGACAACTCCCACAATCAATCGGAGCCAGTTCTTAGGAATACTCACAAAAATGTAAATGCCAACCACAATCCCGACAAGAACCGCTGGCAACATCATCAGTGCAGCCTTACGGTCAATCTGTTTCATCAGGAAGTATCGACTCGCACCCGAGCTCATCCCAATCGTCTCAGTCGCAATACCCGTCGCTACACTCTGGCCAATCGGCAACCCCAGAACGAAGTTGAAAAATGGCTGGAAGAGCACGGCGCCACTAAACCCAGATGCATTCGCAGTGATAGCAACAAACACCGCATACGGAAAAACATACCAATAGGTCCACTCCACTGAGAAACCTCCGACAGTCAAAAAATGTTATGTCTTAGTATCTATATCCGCTCTGAGAAAAGCTGCCATGCCCGGATGGCAGAACACAGGGACTCGCCCAAGAGCTGACATGCCATAGAATCAGAACTATGGACAATGTCGTCTCACTGCCTTACGGAAACAAACCGAAGCCCGTCCCATTTCCGCACTTCCCAAGCACCCTCCAC
>JBEEMN010000295.1:0-3278 GCA_041192625.1 Armatimonadota bacterium | reverse complement strand
CAAATCTATCGCGGTATTCAGACGCTGATTGATGAGCGTGGTTACGGCTACGGCTGGGAGCGGGCGGGCAATCCAATTGTCAATTGTGGCCCGGACAGCCAGCCAGGTCACGGCTTGCCATCCAACCAGATTGCCTTAGGCCATGGGCACATCCTGCACATCGACCTCGGTGTTGCGACGCGAAACTACTCAAGTGATATTCAGCGCTGCTGGTACGTTGGCTCCTATGTCCCGGAGCATATCCAACAGGCGATGGCGGCGGTGGTAAGTGCCATCGATGCCGCTGCGGCGGCCCTTCGTCCTGGTGTTCAAGGTTGGATGGTAGATGCGGCAGCACGGAACGCGATCACGGCTGCGGGTTATCCTGAATACATGCACGCTGTTGGTCATCAAGTCGGGCGCTTCGCCCACGATGGCGGAACGCTCCTCGGACCACAATGGGAGCGCTATGGCAGTGGACCGGACGGAGTCGTTCAGGCACGCGAGGTGTATACACTGGAGCTTGGGATTGAGCTGCCAGATGCCGGTATCGTCAGTATTGAAGAGATGGTGATTGTCACCGCTGAGGGCTGTGAGTTTTTGACAGCCCGCCAAACAGAAATGTGGCTGCTGCAACGGTAGAAGCAGCCAGTTTCTGAAAGGGCCTACTGAATACGGTCCGATGTTGGCATCAGGCTGGACAGCGAACGTGGCCCCTTGGTTTCTCACAGCCTTTGTGGCTCAAAGAGAACTAACCAAAACACCTACTGAATCGGTTTAGGCAATGCGCTTGGCTGAATACGGTCCGATGTTGGCATCAGGCTGGACAGCGAACGTGGCCCCTTTTTTATGTGAAACGCTTCCTCATTTGGAGCGTGATACCCACTCTCACGCGCAAGAACCTCAGCTCCCTCACGCGTCTTCAACCACGCCACACGCTGGGCTAAGGCATTGTTTTGTTCCCGCAGCCGCTTGCCTTCCGCTTTTTGCTCGTTCAACAGATTTTGGTAACGTAGCACAATCTTAATCGGCTCTATCGCTGGACGGACCACGAATAAGCCAAAGAATGCGATTGCCAAAACCCCAATTACGCGTCGGATAAGGACATCCTGCGGGTCACGCCGAAGCGTCCGGGATTTTGATTGGGTTGCCTTGCGGGGAGATGATTTAGATCGGGTCGCCAATTCGATGTACCTTAATTAGATTGGTGGATCCTGTTACGCCAACAGGTGCTCCAGCGATTATGACAACACAATCGCCATTTGAGCAAACATCATTTGCAACAGCCTGTTCAGCAGCCTGGCGCAAGAGATTATCTGTTGAGTCTACAGGCTCAACCAATATAGTCTCAACACCACGGACAAATGCCATAAAGCGTGCGGTTGAGCGTCGTTCCGTGAGCGCAACAACCTTTGCACGGGGGCGGAACTTTGCCACTGCACGTGCAGTGCTACCCGTACTCGTGCCACACAAAATAGCAACAGCTCCCATATCTTCCGCAATGGATGTCGCAGCATCGGAGACCGCATCCGTTAGCGATGCCTTCCCATATCTCTGGTGGGCAAGCACAAGCGCCGCATCGTAGTCGAAGCGCGACTCGGTCGCTACCGCGACCTTTGCCATCGTTTCGACAGCCGCAAACGGGAAGGCGCCAACCGATGTCTCACCGCTTAGCATCAGAGCATCCGTGCCATCAAGGACTGCATTCGCGATGTCGGTAACTTCTGCCCGGGTTGGGCGTGGCCGCTCAATCATCGAGTCGAGCATTTGCGTCGCGGTAATTACAGGCTTGCCGGCGCGGTTACAAGCGGAAATAATTTCCTTCTGTACAACTGCCAGCTGCTCAAATGGCATCTCAACACCGAGGTCACCACGTGCGACCATGATGCCATCCGAGACCTTCACAATTTCCGCAAGCTTCTCAACCGCTTCGGCCATTTCTATTTTCGCGATGAGAGGCACTTTGTTAGCTGTGAGGGTTCGCAGTGTATAGATGTCTGCCGGGTCCCGGACAAAAGACATCGCAATCGCATCCACACCAATCGAGAGGCCAAATCGCGCATCTTCAATGTCTTTTTCACTGAGACTTGGGACATCAATGCGAACGCCGGGAGCAGATACCCCTTTGCGGGATTTAAGCAGACCATCCGTAGATGCAACTGTCGAAACCCATGTCCCGCCAACGGCCGTTACGGTGAACTCGAGGTTGCCATCGTCGATCATCAGGCGGTTACCCACCTTTAGCACCATCACCAGCTCAGGGACAGGAAGCGGGATGCGGTCTCCCACAACAGCGGTCAGGGTCGCATCAAAAATTACTGTCTGACCTGCAGTAACGGATACACCATCCGCGAGGTCACCAAGTCGGATTTTGGGTCCACAGAGGTCCTGCATGATAGCGACTTCACGGCCCAAGCGCTTGGATGCTTCGCGAACCCATTCCAGACGCTGACGCTGATCCTCAGCTTTCCCGTGGGAAAAATTGAGACGGGCGACATCCATGCCGCAACGGATTAGCCGCTTGATGGACTCCAAAGAGTCCACAGCAGGGCCCAGTGTGCAAACTATTTTGGTGCGGCGCTTGCCGTGGCATGGGGATGCCGATATCGAGCCTGTCATAGCTGATTATAGCGATGCTATTAGCCCCGGTACAATCACCAACCCTATAACAATCCCGTTGAAGTAACCATGCATCCCTTAATGATCTAATAGGGCCCGCGTACGAGATGATCGACATCCGACCGGTACCACGCTTCAAGTGCTGCATGCAGCTCGGCAGGAAGGTCGGACAAGGAGGACTCACGTGTGGGCATCGGAGCGTGCAAGAGCCGGGGCTTTCGGGGCCAGTGGGATCGACTGAATCCCGCCTTCGTGCTGGCCTGTGGATTGCCTCAGGATTGAATATCGAATATTGTATACAAAATATCAAACAACCGGTCGCAAGGCTTCAGGCTCATTCATGCAACTCAATTCCCACCCCTCGGGGCGCCACTTCCTGCAGATTCCTGGCCCAACCAACGTGCCAGATGACGTGCTGCGCGCCATCGACCATCCCACCATCGACCATCGCGGCCCGGAGTTTGCGCAACTCGGCCTGAAAGTGCTCGCCGACATCCGGCCAGTGTTCCAGACCCGTCAGCCGGTGGTGATCTATCCGGCCTCTGGCACTGGCGCCTGGGAGGCTGCCCTGGTGAATACCCTGTCAGCGGGCGATACCGTGCTGATGGCCGAGACCGGTCACTTCGCCACGCTCTGGAAGAAACTGGCCGAGAGGCTCGGTTTGAATCCCGAATTCATCA
>JBEEMN010000294.1:0-3305 GCA_041192625.1 Armatimonadota bacterium | reverse complement strand
GACAGGGCTCCGTCCCGTTGCAACATTGAATGCTGCATGGAAGGCAGTTTCTGATTGGGGGGATGCGCCGATTCCAGTCCTTCAGGCCATTTCCAATGAAAAGTCGGAAACCGAAATTGCGACTACACAGACGTGGAACACGCCCTATGCCCCAATCTCGCCACTGCTGGCGTTAGCAATGCTTGATGGGTTTCCAGCCCGCGTAAATGGTCCGTTGGTACGAACTGAAATACGCACCCGCTACGGGCCCTACAGCTATGTCGCGGCAAAAACAGCACGGATTAGTCTTCCTATTCCAACTCCAAGCGTGCCTGTCCTGTACGGAGAGGGAATGGCGATTCCATCTGGAAGATTGGTTTCTTCACCGCCCGCCACTGCACCTGCTGTCAGTGTATGGAGTCTCTACCCATGGTTGCAGTCTGCTGAGCGCCTCCCGAGTTCGGTTCGCACAAATCTGATTCGAACCTATCGGGTACGCCGTGGGAAAGTTGCGATGTTGGACACATCGGAGCCGATTACCGGAGTGCACTTACAGCTGCCAAGAAGTGGTGTGGAGAAGCAAAAGCGCGAGCTCGATGATGTTGTCGCGCTTGCACGTGTCGTGTTGGTTGACCACGCATTTGCTACGCATATTGGTGATGCGGTAAGTGAGGCAAACCTTCAGGGTGGGATGAAAGCTTTGGTAGCGGCGGTTCAGGTTCGCACGGACTGGCTTTGGGGATGTGTTGGCCGCGCGGATGATGGCTTTCAGTCGATGAATGCGCGTGAAGCAGGCGATGTGGCTGCTGCTCTTTCTATCGCGCTTCAAAACACGCCAACCGGGTTGACTCCAGGTGAAGTCGAAGATGCAGCGGTTGCATTTATGTCTCACTGTTGGTCGGCCTATAGTCACGATGCAGTGGCCAAGTTTGCAGTACAGACATCAATGTTGTCACCAAAGTTGCTGCCAGAGCGCTTGGATGAAAACGGGACATTTGATACGGCCTCGGGCGCACAAAACGCAGAGATGACCAATATGCCTTCATCGCCGCTATCCGGTTCGGCATCAGATATGTTGCTTGATACCTTCGTATCAAACGGTGGGCAACGTTCCACAAGTAGGCTTCGCTCCGGGGCTGATATTGGGCTTCTGGCCGCAGATGGGCTGCGAGTTACAAACGTTGTAGATGCATCTCTCAATCAGGTTTCGATCGATGTTTCGAGCGGTTCGAATCGCCTGCGGGTGCTAAAGCTTGTTACATCTGAGCGCTGGAAGAATGCAACAGTCCAGCTCAACGACAGCTCAGTATTTACGATGCAGGTGGGTGATGAGCTCCATATTCTCATCCCACCATATGTTGGAAGTGCGCGTTTGCAGCTACAAGCGCAACATTTAGCCCTCAGCAGTTACGTTTTCACATGCCCGTTGTTCGGTATGATGAATAGGCAAAACGACATGTCCGTATTTGGTCCGGGATCAAGCCGCTAACCCAAGATATGTCTGTTATAGGAGATGAGCATGGCAGAGTTTTCGTTGTTTACGTCTGAATCCGTAGGTGAGGGGCATCCAGATAAGGTTGCAGATGCGGTAAGTGATGCCGTTCTTGACCATTGTCTTTCAGCTGACCCGATGAGCCGGGTAGCCTGCGAAACATTGGTTACAACAAACCTCTGTGTTGTTGCGGGTGAAGTTACAACGGGAGCCGAGTTGAACTCGGATGTCATCGATCGCATCGCACGTGCTGTGATTACCGACATTGGCTACGATGACAAGGCCCTTATGTTCTCCGCAGCCGATGTGGAAGTGCGTAACTATGTGCATGCACAGAGTGCTCATATTGCGATGGGTGTTGACACCGGTGGAGCCGGCGACCAGGGCATGATGTTTGGTTATGCCTGTGATGAGACGCCTGAGCTCATGCCTCTTCCAATCGCGATTGAGCACCGTCTGACCCGCCGCCAGGCTGAAGTTCGCCGTGCGCATCCAGGACTTGGGTTCCGCCCGGATGCAAAGAGCCAGGTCACGATGGCCTACGATTCCGCTGGTCGTCCACATCATATTGACACCCTTGTGTTCTCAACACAGCATGATGAGAACCTCTCCCTCGATGATGTCAAGGCTATTGTTGAAGAGCACCTCTTCGCACCAGTGCTTGCAGAAGTTGCAGAGCTGGTTACCGGCGACATTGTCCGCCATATCAACCCGACTGGCCTCTTCGTAATCGGTGGCCCGCACGGAGACACTGGACTCACCGGACGCAAGATCATTGTCGATACCTACGGCGGCTATGCGCGCCATGGCGGCGGTGCTTTCTCGGGTAAAGATCCGACAAAGGTTGACCGTTCCGCTGCTTACGCCGCGCGCTACCTGGCAAAGAATGTCGTAAAGGCAGGACTTGCAACACGGTGTGAAATTCAGCTGGCATATGCCATCGGTGTTGCGCAACCGGTTTCGGTGCGTGTCGATACGTGGGGCACAGCTGCAAAGGGACTGACCGACTTGGATATTGCTGCAAAGCTTAATGCAACGGTTGATCTGACCCCGGCTGGCATCATCCGAATGCTTGACCTCCGACGGCCTATCTACCGTGATACGGCACGCAATGGCCACTTTGGTCATGCTGCGTTCCCATGGGAAAACACAGACCTCGCGGAGCAACTCGCATAATGAATACGCAGATAATGCAGGCCATCGCCGGCTTGTATGGCTTGATTGTGATTGGAGGCGGCGCTTCAGCCGTCGCGAAGTCCAAAGTCTCGCTATACGCAGGCGTCGGTACAGGACTCTTTGCCATTGCTGGAGCATTGGTGATGGCTAAGAATCCAAAGCTTGGATTGGCATTGATTCTGATTGGAGCAATCGCACCTCTTCCGAGGATGCTTCCAGGGTTTATCAAGACACAGACCATCTGGCCTGCAGGCGTTGTTTCCTTGTGTGCAATCGCGGTGATCATCAGCGCGATTCTCACATTTAATCAGTTAAAACCTCAGCCATGATGCAAAGTGGGCAACTGAGTCGTATTGCATTGGTCGCCCACAATGGTCGCAAGGACCAAATGGTCCAGTTTGCGGGGCAGCACCTTGATGTGCTGTCCCGTTTTCAAATTGTAGCAACGAGCACGACCGGAGGCATCTTGGAAGAACAGCTCGGACTTACCGTCCATCGGTGTCTGTCCGGGCCTCTCGGTGGCGATTTGCAGATTGGTGCGATGGTAGCTGAGGGCTCCATTGCAGCGGTCATCTTTCTCCGGGATCCCTTAACTGCTCATCCTCATGAACCGGACATTTTGGCATTAATGAAAGTCTGCGATGTCCATAATGTCCCG
>JBEEMN010000293.1:0-3315 GCA_041192625.1 Armatimonadota bacterium | reverse complement strand
AACCAGTAATTTTCATGGCATGGATGTTGCAGTTCCCATGGCATGTCTTTTTCCACCACCACTAGGTGTCGCATTTGCAATACAAACTCATTGACGATGCTCGGACAGTTCGAGGACATCCCCTTGATCGACGGCGCCCAGCCGGAGCTATCCTCTGTATTAGCCAAACTGGTGATTGGGTATTGTCCAACGTGCCGGATGGTTCAGCGGATCGGCGATATGGACCTTTCGGGCTATTACCAAGGCTCGACGTACTCGGTGGTCAGCAGCCCATTTCTAAGTAGTTTTATGGATGCAGTGGCAAATCACATTGTCAGGTTGTGTAAGGCGATGCAACACGACCACATCCCGCGCGTGCTCGATATTGGCTGCAATAATGGCGAGCAGCTGCTGGCATTTCGACAGCTTGGCTGTGATGTCATCGGAGTCGAGCCGAGTACATCGCTTGCGACGGTTGCATCAAGCCGCGGGCTCGAGGTCCACAATGTTGCCTTTGACTCTGATTTAGGTGCTGAGTTGCTCCGTGAGCATGGTCACTTGGATGTTGTTGTCAGTACATTTACGCTGGACCAGATAGATGACCCGCTCAGTTTTTTACGAGGCATTGCGAATGTCCTTCGCCCAGAAGTGGGCTTAGTAGTGTTGGAAGTCCACGATGTCGATGTGACTTACCAGACGAAGGAGGTTGCTCTGTTTGACCGCGAGCATAGCATCTACCCGGATCGCGACAGCTTTGGAGTCCTCCTTCGCCTCGCCGGGCTGGAAATCATCGAAACGAATTTTCTCCCAGATGCGCTTTGCCGGGAGAATTCATTGCTTGTAGTTGCAAAACACGCAGCGGACCTCGAAACATTCAGCACGGATACTGCAAATGTGCGCGACCTAAGTGGACATCAAGAGGCATTTGGGAACATAACAGCTGGTATTGACAACCTCACCGCATTTTTGAACGATTGCATCGACCGCGGTATCCGGCTGGCAGGCTACGGTGCTGGCTTTCGCGGAATTATGTATTGCTCTCTCATTCCCAATGCAAGCGCATTTGCCTACTTTGTGGATGGCAATCCATCCCTCCACGGCTCTCGGATGCCAAAATCAAATATTTCGGTCTTCGCCCCTGACCAGCTGCAAGTAGATCCCGTTGACTACATTGTTGTTTTCAGCCATGGGTACTTCAAGGAGATTGTCTCGACGTGTGAGACACTTAGATATCCAAAGCGTGCCTTGATTTCCCTTCCAGAAATCCTTACTGGGGATGTCCACCAAGTGGTTGGCATCAACGCACACGACGCATAACGCAGGGATTTGTCACAGCTGTAACGAACCACATCGGAAGGCAAGGAGGCCTTACCGATGGCAATGGGAGCCCGTAAACGGATTGCATTTCTAGGCACGGTCATCTTTGAGCACTCGCACGCTCAGCATTTTCTTGACCGGCTGCATCTTGGCTATAACTGGGATGGCGTCTGGCAGGATCCCCGTGTGGATATCGCATCCGTGTATATCGCCCAGTTCCCACAAAATGATATTGGGAAGCAACGCCTTGCGAAGTATGGCTACCGGAATTCCGCATCGATTGCGGATGCCCTTACCCTTGGCACAGGTCGTCTTGCGGTAGATGGCGTTGTTATCATCGCCGAGCATGGCGACTACCCGAACAACGAAATGGGGCAAAAGCTCTATCCCCGCTACGACTGGTTTAAGCAAGTCATCGATGTCTTTGAAAAGTCAGGCCGAAGCGTCCCAGTCTTTAATGACAAGCATCTCTCAACCAGCTGGTCGCAGTGCGCCGAAATGGTCGCCGATTGCCACAGGCTGAAATTCAAGTTTTTGGCAGGGTCATCACTGCCCGTTACACGCCGGATGCCAGCGATCGATATGCCCCATGGCGTTCCGCTGACCGAGAGCATCTGCGTTGGCTACGGCGGTGTGGATAGCTATGATTTTCACGCACTTGAGACGGCGCAGTGTATGTCTGAGCGTCGAAGGGGTGGCGAAACGGGTATCCGAAGCTGCATCGCCCTCAAGGGTAAAGCTTTGTGGGATTACCTTTCCCGCCCGGACCGTGCGGACACGCGTAAGCTGATGGTCGCCGCGCTGACGCGAAGCCATAACCTTCCGGTGGATGGCGGCTATATGACAGGCAAAGTGACGTTTGATTGGGCGCGAGCCACGATGCCAGATAGCACCGGGTACTTCTACGAGCACAATGATGATTTTCGAACATCGATGTTCCTGATGCCTATCTCCGACTTCAACTACGCTGGGCTTCGGAGCGATACGCGTGAGATTGTTTCGACGCAAATGTACTTACCGATGCCGACGCGTGGCTCGATGACAGCGGACTTTTTCAATCCGCTCACCCGGCATATCGAGGATGTTGTTATCGGCAAGCCTCTCCCCTATCCTCCCGAGCGGACTTTGCTGACATCCGGGATGACACTTGCGGCCGTCGAGTCCCTCCACCGGGGGGGCGCCGTCGTCGAAACGCCTCAAATGAACGTCACCTACTCGGTCGCTAAAGCATCCACGTACTGGAAGGACTGACCCAGATCACAATGTCGACTCCAGCACATACGCCATCAACTGGCACCACAAAACGTGACCTCTACCCGTGGATTGCAGTGCTCCTCCTGTGGTGTATTTGCTTTTTTAACTATGCCGACCGCCTCGCGATTTTCAGCGTCTTCCCCGTGCTTGAGACAGAGTTTCACTTCACCAAGACACAGCTCGGAGCGATTGGCGCAGCATTCACTTGGGTTTACGCCGCCGCGAGTCCGCTAGCAGGCGCAATTGGTGACCGCTTCCCCCGCAAGGGCGTGATTCTTGGCGGGCTTGTCGTCTGGTCTGCGATCACAGGGCTCACCGGAGGATGTGGTACCTACTGGCACTTCATCGCGGTACGGGGAGCAGAGGGCCTTGGGGAGGCGTTCTATTTTCCGGCATCGATGGCCTATATCGCGGATTACCACGGCCCAAAAACCCGGAGCCGCGCAACCAGCATCCACCAGACAAGCCTTTACATTGGTACGATTTTTGGCGGTGTGCTCGCGGGCTGGATGGCAACGCGCTACGGCTGGCGCGCACCTTTTGTTATTCTGGGGATTGCCGGTGTTGTCCTCGCGGCTGTTCTCCAGCTGGTGATGCGCGCGGCTCCAAAACGAGCATCTGGAACACCACAAGAACGCCCACTCGTTGCCTACCGACAGTTTCTGGTTGGGCTCCGTGGAAACCGAACAGCCATCCTGATCATTACTGCCTTCTTTGGGGCGAACATGGTAAATGCGGTCTTTCTAACCTGGATGCCGACATTTC
>JBEEMN010000292.1:0-3346 GCA_041192625.1 Armatimonadota bacterium | reverse complement strand
CACCCGTAACGATGGCAACTTTACCTTCAAGACGCATACTAAATCTTCCTTACTGACTCTAGGTTATTCTCAGACATTCAATGTTAAGCGAGAGCTCGATGTGCATCACCGCTTTGCCGATATTCGCACTTTGCGTAAGCCGCATCAGGCACGTTCGAAATAGCGCTGTCTCTCCCAGTTGGTAACAACAGCATCAAATTTTTCCTGCTCAACCTGAACAAAGCGGAGGTAGTGCGCGTGGACATCGGCGCCGAGCGCTTCCTTGGCAAAATCGCTGTTCGCAAAGGCATCGATGGCTTCATACGATGTCTTAGGAATCTGCGGAAGCTCACGTGCTGCGTAGACATCTCCGTCGAAGGCTGCCGGCGGTTCGATTTTGTTGCGGATTCCATCGAGACCGGATGCCAGTGATGCGGCATAGGCCACATACGGGTTTGCATCGGCGCCGGGGAGCCGGCACTCAACCCGCAGGCTGGAATCGCTACCGACGACGCGGAAGCCAGCGGTACGGTTGTCAGCGCTCCATGCCAATGATGTTGGAGCCCACGAGCGTGATTGGTAGCGCTTGTAGCTCGCAGGATATGGCGCATAACAAACGGCCATCTCACGTGCATGCTTGATCCACCCGCCAAGGAACCATCGGAACTCATCGGAGCCGACGACTGGCCCAAACGGAATATTCCCTTTGAAGAGGGATGTCCGGTCGCTCTTATTCCAGAGACTTAGGTGGAGGTGTGCGCTGGAGCCAGTGTGGTCATGGTGCCATTTAGCCATAAAGGTGAGAGAGCGCTTTTGTGCTGCGGCGACCTCTTTTGCCGCATGTTTGTAGAGGAGGTTACGGTCCGCCTGCTCGAGGACTTCACTGAACTTAAGGTTTAGTTCCTGCTGTCCAAACCCGGCTTCGCCTTTCGTAAACTCAACGGGGACACCACTTGAGTCAAGGACATGTCGGAGGCGGGACATGATGGGCTCATGCCGGGTGCCTTTGAGGATGTGATAGTCCTCTTGGTAGCGGCCGCTTGGCGTCAATTCGTGGAAACCTTTCGCTTCAGCTTCTTCGAATGATTCATCAAAAAGAGTGAGCTCATACTCGGAGCCACCCTTTGCTGTGTAGCCCATCGCGGCAGCCTTGGCGAGCTGGTCACGGAGCATCTGGCGCGGGGACATCGGTACGGGCTTGTGTGTACGTGGATCCAAGAGGTCGCAAAGCACGATGGCTGCCTTCTCTTCCCATGCGGCGATTCGGAGTGTGGCAGGGTCGATCACTGCATGGAGGTCGCCGTAGCCACGCTCCCAGTTTGCAAAGTCGTAGCCAGAAACCGGGTCCATTTCCATGTCACAGGCAAGGACATAGTCACAAATATGCCATCCGCTCTCCGCGACATTGTTTAGAAAATAGTCCACAGGCGTCCGCTTACCAAGAAGTCGGCCGTAGAAATCCGGGATAACGATAAGGACAGTTTCAACCGTCCCGTGGAGTGCTGCATCTGCGAGCGACTCAAGTGTCAAGCGACCATGGTTCGACATATCTGTCTCCTAAATCGTACGAACAAAGACGGTTTTGACTTCGGTGTAGGCATCGAGTGCAGACTTACCAAGATCCCGCCCGATACCACTTTCTTTGAAGCCACCGAAAGGCAGCTCAGTGTGCACACTGTTGCTGCAATTAATGGACAGGACGCCAGATTCAACGGCGCGTGCGACACGGAGTGCTTTAGAAATGTCCCGCGTCCATACAGACCCTGACAGACCAAAACGTGTGGCATTGGCGAGTTTGATTGCAGCTGCTTCATCGGTGAACGGAACCAGAATCGTCACCGGCCCGAAGACTTCCTCCTGAAAGATTTCACTAGATACATCAGCCCCTTCGAGGACGGTTGGTGGATAGTAGGCCCCGGGTGCATCGGCAGCTGGCATCACGCCACCGGTCAAGATGGTTGCGCCTGCAGCAACCGCCCGCTCAACAAAAGCGTGGACATTGTCACGATGTTCTCGTGAAATGAGGCAGCCCATCTCAGCTCCAGGATCATCCATAACGCCAACCTTAGTTGCGGCAACATTGGCGACAAACTGTGCTTTGAAGTCATCGTAAATGGAGGCTTCTACAAGATGTCGACTTCGTGCGCAGCAATCCTGTCCAGCATTTCCAAGGAAGGAACCGCACGAGCCTGCGGCTGCAGCGATGTCGGCATCGGCGAAGACAATACTCGGCGACTTGCCTCCAAGCTCGAGCGTGACACGCTTCAGCGTTTCGGTACCAGAGCGGATGACCGATTTGCCGGCACTGGTCGATCCAGTGAAGGACACCTTCCGGATATCGGGATGTGCGGAGATTGCTTTACCAGCATCATCGCCACCCGTCACGACGGAAAGGACACCATCCGGGATACCCGCCTGCGCAGCAAGCCCAGCAAGTGCAAGAGCCGTGAGCGGAGTCGCTGGTGCAGGTTTCAGAATGGCTACATTTCCAGCGGCAAGACACGGTGCGAGCTTCCATGTTGCGATCAAAAGCGGGAAGTTCCAAGGCACAATCAGGCCACAGACACCGATTGGTTCACGGAAGGTCATGCCGATGCCATCCGCCCGGTTGGTCAGCGTTTCGCCTGTTTGTAAGGCGATAGCTCCTGCGAAGTACTCGAAGACACGCGCAGCTGCCCCGACTTCCCATTCAGCATCTCCCATTGGCTTGCCAGCATTTCGGGCTTCGATGGTTGCAAGGCTAGCCATGTTTTCCCGGATGATGGCTGCGAGCTTTAGGAGAGCGGCTCCGCGTTCTGCGGGTGTTTTCCCTGACCAGCGCTTGTCAGCAATCGCCGCAAGACCGGCTGCGACTGCGGCATTGACATCGGCTTCACCGCATTCGGCTACCGTTGCGAGATGCTGATCTGTTGCGGGCTCAATCAGTTTTCGTGTTGCTCCGCTAATTGCAGGCACAAAGCCGCCTGGTCCAAACCAAACATTTTCTCGCATTTCGTGTGGCTCCTGATCGCTGCATAAGGCATGCGCAGCGTACATTAGATGGCCTTAATAATAACAGGATGATGCGCCGAAGGCATTGAACCAAGCCGTCAAAAAGAACGAAAGCGCAGCCATATTCTGGCGGCGCTTATACGTCCAATAGGGATTAATTTAGTCTTCGAGGAATACGGCCGTGGCGTTTGGTGCAAGGGAGCGCTTCCACGCTACGGTTGTTCCCGGGGCGCGCCATGACTGCGATGGCCCTTTGAACCACTTTGCGTGACCATCAGCCAAAACATACACGGAGCCACCATTGTGTCGGAAGCGTGCTGCACAGTAGTTATCAGCCCAGCCAATCAAGCGACCGGACAGAGTTGGGAAGCCTGAT
>JBEEMN010000291.1:0-4422 GCA_041192625.1 Armatimonadota bacterium | reverse complement strand
GCTCCAATCCACCTTGAACGCTTTAGGGCAGGACTTCTTCATCACGTCAAAATCACCGGGTTTTCATGGCCCTTGGGAAACTCCCGTACTTTCGCGGTGTTGCTCTGAGACACGTGGCGTTAGCATATGTACGTAGCGATGTCCGGTGTGACTGCCGGTTCCGCTGCATTGATGTTCCTCCTTTAGGCCCGCAGCTCCGCTGCGGGCTTTTTCTTTGCCCTCGCAGCCCGCGCGTTACGATCCGCTGCAATCCACCTTGAACGCACATGCCACGATTTTTCACTCACGCTAAATTCACCGGGTTTTCATGGCCCTTGGGAAACTCCCGTACTTTCGCGGTGTTGCACTCGGACACGTGGCGTTAGCATATCCACGTAGCGATGTCCGGTGTGACTGCCGGTTCCGCTGCATTGATGTTCCTCCTTTATGGCCCGCAGCTCCGCTGCGGGCTTTTTCTTTGCCCGCACGGCCCTCGCATCACGATCAGCTCCAATCCACCTTGAACGCTTTAGGGCAGGACTTCTTCATCACGTCAAAATCACCGGGTTTTATGGCCGCCTCGCAAACTCCCGTACTTTCGCGGTGTTGCTCTGAGACACGTGGCGTTAGCATATCTACGTAGCGATGTCCGGTGTGACTGCCGGTTCCGCTACATTGATGTTCCTCCTTTAGGCCCGCAGCTCCGCTGCGGGCTTTTTCTTTGCTCGTGCAATAATTTACTATGGTGAATACATTACGCAACTTAACTAGTTTGTCAGGTATTTACGCGGTGTCTGGAATAAGTACAAATTGATAAAACAACCACGTGGCGATGCACCGGAGAGACTAACGGTGCGCGCCACCCCCTCGAACCCTATGGCCAGCACCCGCTGGCCATCTTCAATTCTGATCCACGAACAGAGACCCGTCTGTGGCAGGTAAACTGGAGACATGCAAAATCCATCCGCCAACCTGTCCCTCACATACCCCCGCCGCAAAACCCGCAGCGTACGCGTTGGCAAAGTGTGGATTGGCTCGGAACACCCCGTCGTCGTTCAGAGCATGATCACTGAAGAGACAAAAAATGTGGATTCATGTGAGATTGTCCGAGTGACAACGCCATCCATAATGGAAGCTAACAAGCTCGGTGAAATCAAGGCAAAGCTGGAATCCCGGTTGGTGGATGTTCCCATCGTAGCTGATGTTCACCACCAAGGCAGCGACATCGCACGCACCGTCGCCGAGTTCGTTGACAAAGTACGAATCAATCCTGGACTCTTCGTCTTCAACAAGCACACGGGACGCGTTGATTTCACCGATGCCGAACATGATGAGCAACGCGCCGCCATCGAGGAATCTCTTGTTCCCGTCCTAGAAGTTGTCAAACGCCGCGATATCGCGATGCGTATCGGGGTCAACCATGGCTCGCTCGCAGAGCGGATGCTAGTGACCTACGGCGATACTCCAGAGGGCATGGTGGAAAGCGCCATGGAATACCTCCGCATCTGCCAAAAACACGATTACCACAACCTTGTCATTTCGCTCAAAGCATCCCGTGTGCCGATTATGCTTGCTGCTAACCGCTTAATGGCCCGCCGGATGGCCGAAGAAAACATGGACTTTCCGCTTCACCTTGGGGTGACGGAAGCGGGGGATGGCCAGTACGCACGCATCAAGTCAACCGCCGGTATCGCAACCCTTCTCGCCGAAGGGATTGGCGACACGATCCGCGTAAGCCTCTCGGAAGACCCCATCATGGAGCTTCCCGTGTGCTACGAAATTCTCCAAGCACTGGGTCTTCGAAAGACCCAAGTAGAGTTCATCGCCTGCCCAAGCTGCGGCCGCACCAAGTTTGACCTCCCAACGGTGCTTGCAAAAGTGAAAGCAGCCACACAGCACCTTGTCGGATTGGACATCGCGGTTATGGGATGTATTGTCAACGGCCCTGGTGAGATGGCGGATGCAGACTACGGCTACGTCGGAAAAGCAGGTGGGAAGATTACTTTGTACCGAAAGCGGGATGAAATCCGCACCGTGGATCAAAGTGTCGGGGTGGAAGAGCTTATTAGCCTTATCAAGGAAGATGGCCTCTGGCAGGAGCCAAAGCAGGTAGATTAACGCGTTTTACCCTGATGTTCTTACGTATCCAAGCCAAAGATAACCCGGCGTGTTCGGCGTTATGTTCACGTTTGGAGCCATTTTATGAATACACGGGTTGTTAATTCGATACTTTTGACGGCACTGCTTGCCGCTGTCCCAACATTTGCACATGCTCAGTCAAGCCTTACTATCGGGCAGGATGCAAGGGCGATGGCAATGGGTGGTGCGGGTATAGGTGCCGGTATCAGCGGTCTTGCAAACCCGGCTGTGCTCGCCCGTGGACGGGATGTCCGTTTCCAAACGCCACGTGTCGGTCTCCGGGCTGGTGGCGCTATCGGGAACATCGGTAACCTCTCAGACACCGCAGACTTCTTCAATAAATCGGGGACTGCCCTCGAGGATCAAGTGTCCTTTCTCGCGCGGACATATGCAACACAGAGCAGCACCTTTGGCTTGAATCTTGGGACAGCCTTTCAGGTCGGCAGCCTCGAAATCGGTGCAAGTGGCGTCGCGAGCGGCAAGCTGAATCCCAATGCAACCCTCCAAAACTGGGCAAATGCGGGTGGCATCGGCCTGATTCCAAATGGTGCTGGCGCAGAAATGTCCGGTGTTGGTGTGTACACACTTCCATCCGTTGGTCTTGGCATCCAGCTCCCAGCAGTCCGTATGGGAATAGGCAACTCCGCACCTGTGGTCAAAATGGCCGTTGGTGCGCGCGTCAAGCTCCTCAATGCTGTTTACTCCCGCTACGAGGCGACTGTCTTCAGTAATGGTGAGTTCACATCCGGGCCAGGATCTGAGTTCGGCGAAGAGAGTAACCTCTCACGGACAGGCATCGCCACCGATATCGGCGTCACCGGGTCTACAAAAGTCCTCGGTGCAGATTGGTCCGCTGGCTTTGTGACGCAAAACTTTATCAAGCCCGATTTGACATTCCGTGACCAAAACAATGTGTTGATCGATCCATTGGTGCAGACAACGACAGTGGGTGTCGCGATGCGTAAGAGTGGCTTGACGCTCGCCGGCGACATCGCCGACTTCTTCGGACGACAGGACATGCGCCTCGGCGCGGAGCAGCGCTTCGGACCGCTTGCGTTGCGCGCAGGCTATTCAAGCAGCCGCGGCTCCACGTATGGCGTTGGCTTGTTTGGCCTGGATGTCGCATTTGGTAAAGGTCAGCCTCTTGAGCTGGTCAAGTCCATCCGGTTCTAGGAGCGTTTCGCTTCCAATCGCAAAATCAATGCGGCTCCGAGCACGGGAGCCGCATTTTGCATTTGTCTCATGAGTCGAAAGGTCATCCATCGTCGGCTATTATGAGCACATCAATCGCTGTGACGAAGGAGTCTCAAACATGGCTGAGTGGCCGCAGGCTGGTGGACCGGATGGAAGCTGGACGACGAAGGAGCGCGCACCGCATCGCTGGAGCGTAGCAGAAAATCGCAATATTCTGTTCAAGACCGAGCTTCCTGAGACAGGGCAATCTGGCATCGCCAAATTTGGTGACCGCCTCTACTTCACCACCATGGAGCCACTGCGAAATGCTCGTTCCCGCAAGGATGGCGGAAATGTGACAGGGCATGCAGCCGATGCCAACACGGGCGAGCTGTTGTGGTCAATTGATTTGCCGGCGAAAGAAGAGAGCCCGTACGCCTATGGCTTTTCGGACTCCAGTACACCTACTCCGGTTACCAATGGAACACATGTCTGGTTTACCAACTCGAGTGGGCATATTGTTTGCTGTACGGCGGATGGCAGCGTTGTGTGGCGCCGAACCTGGGATCCGACGACGGGACGGCCATTCAACAAGCAATATGAACCCATCCTTCACGGAAACACACTGGTCTCCGTGGAGCCGCGCGATCTGCGTGATCCACGCCGCCAAGCGGATGCCTGGAACCACATCCGCGGTATCGATGCCAAAACAGGAAAGACCCTCTGGGTCTCCGATGATGGCCTGACCCACTACAACACCCCTGTGCTAGGTAAGACGCACAACGGGACTCCCGCGGTGATGATTGGCCGTGGTGGGCATCACGATGTCCCGGAAGGTCCAAGCGGCCTCTCCCTCGTGTCCCTCGCAAAGGGCTCCGAAGGTAAAACCATCTGGAAAGCGGACATCCCCGGCAAAGCGCTCTACAACATGCACTGGAACCGTGACCGTGCATACTGGATCGATGAAGACACAGGAACACACCGCGTCCTCGACAGCAGAACAGGTAAGGAAGTTGCCGTTCACAAACTCGGTGAGAATGCAACCGTTCGGAGCTACGACAAAGCATCAAAGCGGTATGTGACTGAGCAAAATGTCAACATCAAGGCAAAGGGCTTCCGGGTCTTCCCAGC
>JBEEMN010000290.1:0-3357 GCA_041192625.1 Armatimonadota bacterium | reverse complement strand
TCGATTGACTTCCTCCGGACCGTCAAGGAAATCGCTCCAACTATCTACACCAAATCCGGCATCATGCTCGGCCTTGGCGAAACAAAAGATGAAGTGATCGAAGTCCTACGCGACTGGAAGGATGCTGGCGTGGATGTCGTCACCCTCGGGCAATACCTCAAGCCTGGCAAGGGTTACCTCGATGTCGTCGAGTATATTCACCCGTCGGTCTTCGATGACTACAAGGCCATCGCACAGGAAATGGGCTTTGCGTATGTCGCATCCGGCCCGTTTGTCCGCTCATCCTACAATGCAATCGACTTCGCTGATCAGGTCCGTGATACGCACGAATCCCGACCGGCGATGCCTGGTAAACGCAGGCTTGACCTGCCACTCGCGGTGGTCTAAGGGACCGGATTGAACCGTAGCCCACTGCGCAAGCTGGAGCTTCCACTGGGCTACCGCTTGCTCGCTTTCCTGATAATGGTGCTGCCTCCGTGCATCTTTGCACTGTGGGTTGGCACCAATCTGGTCCATCGGGCAAACCAACACCTCGATCGCGCAGCACCCATTGTGTCTGCAGAGCTTACACGCGCAATGAAGCGTCCCGTCTCCGTCGGGAAGCTTCGACTTTCTGGCGACGCACTGCTACGGGTCATCCGCACCGGCACACTTCCGCCACAGGGGCTTGCCCTCGACATCGCTGACATTCGCATCGGAACTCGTCCCTCGGAAGCACGCATCCATGCTGGTAAGCCCATCCTTTCGGTGCCGTCAGCATCGGTAAACCTCACACGCCTCAAGCCGGTTGCGATGACGGTGAAGCTAAAACAGCCTTCTCTCATTTTGGCACGCAGTTCCGATGGCCAGTTCATCATCGCAGAGCTCTTAAAGTCGAAACCGGTGAAAGTGGATGACGCATCAAAGCCACTTGATATACGCATCGAACTGGATGATGCCGCTGTCGACCTGCTCGATTATTCTCTTGCTGGACATAAAGTAAATCCGCGTGTGACCGCATTGGTGCATGTAAATGGGGTCATCGATGCCGGTGGATTGCTCGCAACCCGTGGCCGCTTCTCGGGCGAAGCCCGCGCTGACAACCTAAATGGTGCAGCTGTCGGTCGCGAGATCGGCGTTGGCCTCGTTGTTGACCATCCCGTCATCGGACGTGGTCAAACCACACGTGTCCACATCACGGGCCGGGATGCCGACATCGACTATTGGATGCCTCTCGCCGCGCTTCCGAAGAACTCCATACGCATTGCTGGTGGCCGCGGGACCGCAGACATTAACATCGTCGCTACGGAGACAAAGGTAACTCTCTCCGGGGATGTGCGTGTCGCGGGAACCAGTATCCGCCTCCCGGAAACGAAGATTCCGGAAGCCACTAACATTGATGCCAGCATCAACATTCAGGATAAAGCTGTTGCATTCTCCGGACGGGCGGGCCTGTCCGGCATCCCGGTGCAAATGAACGGCTTCGTCGATCTGAATGGCGAGACATCCGGCGGCCTTATCGTTACCGCCGAGCGGTGCACAACACGAAAGGTCGCATCCGTCTTACAGATTCCCACGACAGCTGTTCGCGGTGTCGACCTTGGGGATGCCACACTGAAGCGGGCATTGATTGAGTGGAAAGGCCGGGCGTTTACCGTAGATGCGGATGCTACTGTCCAAAACATCAAGCTGAAGGCCATCAAAGCTCCCATCAACCTCACGGCACGTGTTCACCTAACAGATAAAAATGCCACCGTTCTTGGAATGGCTGAAGCCGGTCGGATCAGAATTCCGGTTGATGCTAACATCCACTTACCAAGCGGTCTGAGCCGCTTCCACTACTCTGGACGCGGGCTCACACTTCGCGATATTCAGATAGCGGTCAACGGTAAGGCAGAGGATGTTGGATTTGATGTCGCGGCAGATATCGACGGTGATGGGACTTATAACCCGGCTGCTAAAAACGCAATCGCATCCAGAGCCACACTAAATGGAAAAGCCCGCTCCGTCACAACCGGGGCAGAGGCGGTGTTTCACACGGATGTCGTTGCAGATTCAGCGCGTGTCAAGATAGTGCAGGGCAATGTGCTTGGTGCGGGCGGAATGGCTAAAGTCTCTGGCACGCTCGCCTATGCTGGGGCATTGGCTCTGGAAGGCGCGTTTACTGGCATCGACCTTGCCACCGGAGGCATGGTGGTCGGCGTTCCGTTTGACAACGGAACAGCGAGCGGACGCATTGCCATAGATGGAACCCTAACGCGCCCGGTTTTGAATTTTAGTGAGTTGGTGGTCCTAAACCCACGCGTGATCGCTGAAAACCGAGTCCTCCAGGCGGATGCCCTTCGTTGTGAGGAAGTCCGCTGGATCAGTGACTCATCAGGCAACCTCTCGATTGATCTCCTCAAGCCGCTCTACGTCTCGTGGCTCCCAGCGGATGTCGTGGTTACGGGCCGGATTCGCGGCCGCACCGATTTGCCGCAATTTGATGTCTCCGTGACGGGGAAGCATGTCGACATCGCGCGGCTCATTCCGATGGTGCGCGGTGACTTGATGCCTTGGGCATTGGGCATCCTGCATGAAAGCGGAGACTATCAGGCGGTCAGCAAGGCTTTTGGCTGGCGTGAGGCGGACTGGGATGTTTCCGGGGATGTTGGTGAGCTCAGTGCACGCATCAGTGGAACCACCAATCAGCTGCGGATTGCGGGGAGCGTTCAGCTTGAGGCCATCGGTCTTGGGGATTATCGCATCGGAAGCGCATCCACCCAATTCCTCTGGCAAAATCAGATACTCGCGCTCTCGAATATTTCGGCATCACTGGAAGCGGGGCGTGTGACGGGGGATGTCCGGATCTCTAATGATGGCAACCTGTCAGGGCTTCTGGCGACAGAAAATTTGAACATTGGTATCCTGGCGAATCGCGTTAGTCAGGATGCGGCTGTCGGTGGCAGTGTTTCAGCACGGATTGGTGTCACCGGAACGCTCCAGTACCCGGCACTGAGTGGTCAGCTGCAGGTTCGGGATGCGCTTCAGTATGGTGCTAGCCGGTGGATGCCAGGGAAGCCATTTGGGATCTCAGCAACACGTATGAGTCAGGCGGATGGTCCGTATGCCTGGGATGTTCAGATGACGCCGTTGATGGCTACCGAGTATGGGGCAGAGTGGAGCCTATCTAAGCTGGAGTGGATTGGCGGTGAGCGGACGCTTCGCCTTTCAGCCGGGGTAAATGGTCTTACCGTAAATGAGCTGCGCACTCTTGGAAAAGTGCTGCCGGTCACGGAGTTTACACCGGTCGGCTGGACAGACAAGATTCCAGAGAACCTGAGCGCTGAGATTTCGACGACTGCCGATATCACGCTGCACCACGATGGAGACCGCTGG
>JBEEMN010000289.1:0-3366 GCA_041192625.1 Armatimonadota bacterium | reverse complement strand
CTTCAAGGCGGCGCTCGACTGGCTGATAGACATCCGTGATGCCGCTCATCGCGACGGTCTGCGCCGCGTCGACACGCGCCTTGACGCCCACCTTCCCCGCAATGTCAGTAACCCTCCCGTCGCCCCGAATTTC
The DNA here is from genome assembly GCA_041192625.1 of Armatimonadota bacterium. Lineage (GTDB taxonomy): Bacteria > Armatimonadota > Armatimonadia > Armatimonadales > Armatimonadaceae > CAIRTT01. The sequence continues at coordinate 3,233 of JBEEMN010000289.1, read as the reverse complement.
CCGAAGCTCAGTAATCGTCAACTCAACCTCCCGCCCACTCTCATGAAATCCCCACTCTTCTCCGCAACCCTCCTCGTTCTCGCACTCGCGCTCACCACCGCTCAGGCGCGAACCCTTTTCACCAACCTGGGTGTCATAGCCATCTGGTTTTTGCACAATAAACTCATGCGCACACGCGGCGCGCGCGGCCGCAATGACATCCTCAATACTCGCGCCGGGCTTGCCATAGGCGATGTTTTCCGCAATCGTCCCGTTGAAGAGGAATGGCTCCTGCAGCACGATGCCAATATGCTTTCGCAGATCCTCGAGGGCGATATCTTTGACATCGATGCCATCCACGGTCAGGGTTCCGCTGTCCACCTCGTAAAAGCGGCAAAGCAGGTTCATCGTGGTGGACTTACCCGCGCCACTACGGCCCACGAGGCCAATCATCTCGCCAGCTTTGATCTCGAGGTTAATGCCCTTCAGCACGGGATTGGACTTATCGTAGCCAAAGCGGACATCCGTGAATTTAACATCCCCCTTGAGAACGGGCAGCTTGATCGCATCCGGTTGGTCGTAGGTCTCCGGCTGGGCATCGACGACTTCGAAGACGCGCTCCGCACCCGCCATCGCGCGTGAGAACCACTGATTCACCTGGCCAAACCACTGGAGGGGTCCGTAGACCTGCCAGAGGAGGATTTGCATCGCCATCAGGGTGCCGAATTTGATATCGCCGGTCAGAACGAGATAGCCGCCGTAGCCCCAGTTGATCAGCGGCGCGGTCCCAATAAACAGGTTAACAACGGCTTCCGAGCGGTACCACCAGCGGTCGGCGACCATCCCGCTCATCGCGAGCTCGCCGTTGCGCTGGCTGAACTTATTCCATTCGCCATCCTCGCGAACGAAAGCTTTGACAACCCGGATACCGCTGAGCGACTCATTGAGCTGGGTGTGGAGGCGACCCCATTTTTGCCCGACTTTGTGGTACTTGGATGCCATCGGTTTCCAGATAAAGCTCCCGATAATCCCGACGAACGGCACGGGGAGGAGGATGGCGAGGGCGAGTTTCCAGGAGAGGAGTGCGCCGGCGATGAGGGCTCCGACGATGGTGAAGCTGCCTGTGAGGAGGTACGGCACGCCATCGATGAGGAAGCCCCAGACGCGGTCGGTGTCCTGTGTGACGCGGCTGACGATGCCGCCGACCTGCTTTTTGTCGAAGAATGACATCTGCAGGTGTTCGAGTGCTTTGTAAATGTCACCGCGGAGGTCTTTGGCGACATTTGCGCTGAGGAAGCTCGAGTTGTAGTTTTTGAACCACTGGAGCGCGGTCGCGATCAGCATCGCCGCAAAGAGCGCACCAACGCAGAGAATCAGATCCGGGATCGCGCGTGGGGCACCGACTTTCGCAAGGACATCATCGGTGAGCGTGCGCGTCAGGAAAGGGCGTGCGAAGGTTTCGATACTGGTCATCAGGATTGAGCTGCCGATGACGAGGGTGGTCGATGTTTTGTAGGGTCCGAGGTAGCCGAGGATGCGGCGGAAGACCTGGCCGCGTTTTACGCAGGCGGGGCAGCGTCCATCTTTTTCGGGGAGGCGTCGTCCGCAGGTTGTGCAGCGAATGAGTTCGAAGGCGAGCTTGATGTTGAGCGGTTCGCCTTTTGCGAGCTGTTCGATGCCGCGTGCGAGCTCGGAGAACCGGGGTGCGGCTTGGGCTGTGAAGGCTGCGACGGCGATGGTGCCTTGGTCTTTTGTGCGGACCTCGAGCTTTGCGCCGCCGACGAGGGCTTCGGTGCGTGCGGATTTGATGTTGGTGAGCGGGATATGGAGGCGGGGAGTGCCGCCGCGGGGCCCGACGGAGACGCCGGTGGCATCCACGCGCACGATTTCCTCGCCAAAAGCAAGGTTTTGGGTGAGGAGGAGGTCGGCTAGTTCTTCGAGGTCAATGGTTGGTTGCATAGGATTTTTGGATGCGTATCGAGCTGCCCGCGGGCATTGTTTGACCTTTGTATAAGCCAAGTGTCATTATGCGGCACGCGTGTCCGATGTTGCATTTCACATTTGTCGGATGTGGGGAGTGTGGTGGTGCAGGAAGGACGCATTCATCAAGCGAAATCATTGACATGCATAACGGACTTGGAATGAACATCGGGAATTTGTCCCGCTTATCGCTGGCAAAGACGCGCTCGATCAGCCCGGAGAACTTCACGGGTGCGAAGGGCGGCGGTGCGCAATCCATCGATGGGCCTGCGGCGGCATGTGCGCGTGACCTCGGCAAGGGCTGGAAGCTCAGTCCCTATGTGCGGATTCCTGCGGGGACGACATTTACGCTGGCGGAGATCGATGGTCCGGGTGCGATTCAGCAGATTTGGATGACGCCGACGGGGACGTGGCGCTACAGCATTTTGCGTGTGTATTGGGATGATGAGGCGACGCCAAGTATTGAGTGCCCGGTGGGCGACTTCTTCGGGATGGGCTGGGGGCAGTATGCGCATTTGAACTCGCTGGCGGTCTGTGTGAATCCTGGTTCGGCGTTCAATTGTTATTGGGAGATGCCATTTCGGAAGAAGGCGCGGTTCACGCTTGAGAACATCGCTGACGATGAGATGACGCTGTACTACCAAATCAATTACGTGCTGACGGATGTCCCTGACGATGCGGCTTACTTGCACGCGCAGTTTCGGCGTACGAATCCATTGCCTTACAAGGATGTCTATACGATTCTCGATGGCGTATCCGGCCACGGGCATTACGTCGGAACGTATATGGCGTGGGGTGTGAACAATACGGGCTGGTGGGGCGAGGGCGAGATTAAGTTCTTCATCGATGGGGATGGCGAGGACCCGACGATCTGCGGCACGGGGACGGAAGACTACTTCTGCGGCTCGTACAACTTTGATATTGGCGGTCAGTACACGACGTTTAGCACGGCGTACGCAGGTTTGCATCAGGTTGTGAAAACCGATGGCGCGTACAAAAGTCAGCAGCGGTTTGGGATGTACCGCTGGCATATCCCGGACCCAATCCGTTTTGAAAAGGACTTGCGTGTGACGATTCAAGCCCTCGGCTGGCGTTCGAAGGGGCGTTACCTTCCGCTCCAAGACGACATCGCGAGCACGGCATTCTGGTACCAAGCCGAGCCACACGCGGCGTTCCCACAGCTACCGGAGAGGGATTACTTGGAGGTTGTTTAGGGGGGGTGTCTTCTACCTTGTTGCTGACGGATACAAAATCTCTTCGTAGGGGAGGGCCGC
>JBEEMN010000288.1:0-3366 GCA_041192625.1 Armatimonadota bacterium | reverse complement strand
ATCCCTCTGGGCATCCTCGTCTTCGTTCAATGTTCATCAAATGGCAACTACGGCAGCCTAATTATCATTTTGGGTCTCTTTACACTGATGCATCTTGCCGAAAGTAAAATCATCACCCCGATGATTCTCGGGGACCGCCTGCACCTGCATGCAGTGATTGTGATCATCGCATTGCTTGTCGGGGGGGAGTTCTTTGGTCTGATGGGGATGTTCCTTGCTGCGCCAGTCGCCGCGTTGGCTCGCCTGCTCTTGATGCATTACTACGTGTATCCTCAGCAAGCACGCCAACGAAAGGCGGACCATATGAGCCGGGCAGTCAAGGCAAACACGCAGCAGGCGTAGGGTTTACTGGAGGGCTGGCAACGTGGGTCACTGGATTGAAGCGGTTACACTGGGAGTCGTGCAGGGACTGACTGAGTTCCTCCCGATTTCATCCTCGGCGCACCTTGACATCGTGCCAAAACTCATCGGGTGGCACAAGCCAGGAGCTCAGTTCACAGCAGTTACACAGCTCGGAACGATGATCGCGGTGATGGTGTATTTCCGCAAGGACATCATTGACACCATCGGTGGGATGTTCAAGTCGTTGTCCAAGGGTGGCGACAAAATGTCATCCCAAGCACGGCTGTTCTATGCGGTGATCATCGGTACCATCCCGATCGGCGTCATTGGACTCTTGCTCAAAAAGTTCATCGAAAAGGACCTCCACAACCTCTACATCAATGCAACGATGCTGGTTGTCATGGGTCTCCTGATGGGACTTGCGGAGCGGATGACGAATCCACGCCGAGATGGCAAGGACATCCAGATCAAAGATGGAATCATCGTTGGTCTCTTCCAAGCCATTGCTCTGATACCAGGCGCATCCCGCTCAGGCTCAACATTGACAGGTGCGTTCTTCACAGGCCTCGACCGCGAGGCGGCTGTACGCTTTTCCTTCCTGTTGTCACTCCCGGCCATCCTGCTCAGCGGCCTTGTCGAGCTGAAAGACCTGGTTGGCAAGAAGGAACAAGTCTACGGCGCGGATGCGGATATCAACTGGTCGATGCCAGAGGTTGCCGTGGCGACTGTGATTGCTGGTCTCGTTGGTTATGCCTGTATTGCATGGCTGCTTCGCTACCTCAGCAAAGCATCCACAGCCGGCTTTGTCCTCTATCGGATAGCTCTTGCCGCAGTCATTTTCTTCCTGTTGAACCAGCGTATACTGACGCCGTAATGACGTTCACATCTCCTTGGTGGCACTGGGCCCTGGCATTCGCCGGGGCCTTTATTGCTGGTATGTCCAAGACAGGAATCCCGGGGCTGGGTATTCTTGCGGTGCCTCTCTTTGCATTCTTCCTTCCTGCACGTGAATCGGTGGGAATTGTGCTTTTGGTGCTGATCTGCGCCGATGTGCTTGCTGTTCTGACCTATCGCCGCGAGGCTGATTGGAAGAAGATTCTGCAGCTGGCTCCTTGGGCGCTGGCGGGAATTGTGGTCGGGACCTTTGCATTGTCTCGCCTCAATGACCAGGCGGTGAAGCAGCTGATCGGGGCGAGCATTATCCCGATGGTTCTTCTGTCGGTGCGTCGCAGGCGGATGACGGCAGCTGGGGTCGCAGAGAAGCCTTTGCCGCCGTGGTCAGCGGGTTTTGTGGGCTTAGTCGCCGGATTTACGACGATGGTGGCGAATGCGGCGGGTCCGGTGATGAACCTTTACCTGATCGCGATGCGGCTCCCGAAGCTGACATTTCTCGGAACGAGTGCATGGTACTTCTTCTGCCTGAACTGGGTAAAGGTGCCATTTGGGATTTATGGCGGGACGATTACGCTGCACTCGGCGGGCCAGAGCGCGATGTTGTTTCCAGCTGCAATCGCCGGTGGCTTCGTGGGCCGGAAGATTGCCCAGAAAATAGACCAAGGTCGCTTCGAAGCGCTGGCGCTGACATTTGCCGGCATTTCTGGCGTCTGGTTCTTGATAGGCAAGGATGTCCTGGCCGCGCTTAAGTAACCACTAACAACCAATCTAAGGCGTGAATGCGGCTCTGATCGCTACCCCAGCCTTATGGATGTCAGCGGTGCTGATGTCTCTATGTGTTACGAACCGAAGGCGTGTGGCTCCCAACCCGCTCGCACGAACGCCATTTTGTTCCAGACGCGCCATCGCATCCGTGCCACTGATCCCCGTGTCAGTGATGTCGAAGAACACAATGTTGGTCTCCGGCCATGGGTCCAAGCGGATTCCAGGGATGGACTGCAGGACTTCCGCTAGCGCTTGTGCGTTGGCGTGATCAACTTCGATATCGGGGAGGTGATGTTGAAGTGCGTGGAGACCGCCTGCGGCAAGGATGCCAGCCTGGCGCATCGCGCCACCAAACACATGCTTCCACCGACGAGCTTCGTTGATTAATGCCTGCGGACCAAGGAGAAGTGCACCGGCGGGAGCTCCGAGGCCTTTCGAGAGGCAGAGGGTTACGGTGTGAAATGGGGCGGCAATTTCTGCAAGGTCACAGCCACGAGCGACGGCTGCATTTACCAGACGGGCACCATCGAGGTGTGTGGCGAGCCCGTATTGTTCTGCCGTATCCGTAACCGCGCGGACAGCTGCTTCATCCCATACGATTCCACCAGCATAGTTGTGTGTGTTTTCGATACAAACCATCCGTGATGGAGGTGCGTGTGGCATCTGTGGGTTTATTGCGGATATCAGTTGGGCAGCCGTAAAGATTCCCCGTGGTGCGTGGAGTGGTCGTAGGAGAACGCCGCTTAGGACAGCGGGGCCACCACTCTCATACTTTTGAATATGGCAATTCTCGCTACAGATGACTTCATCCCCGGGGCGTGTCTGTATCCGAATAGCAATCTGGTTTGCCTGTGTGGAGCTAGGGAGAAACAGTGCAGCTTCTTTTCCGAGGAGCTCACACCCAAGATCTTGAAGGGCATTTACTGTTGGATCCTCTCCGCGCTGGTCATCCCCGACGGGGGCTTTGTGGATGGCATCGCGCATCGCATCCGATGGCCGTGTCGCGGTATCCGAGGAGAGGTCAATCATGAGTGTATTCTACCGAGTTGTGGGATGTATCAGATTATTGTGTTACGTCAGTTTTGAGGTGCCGTCCAAGGTTGACGGATGCCTGCAAAGTTAGATGTTCCCATCCGAGTGTCGCGATCGAGATCGACTGGGATTGCCTGCGAAATTTCATTCGACGCGGGCAACCCACCGGCACTTTCGGGAACATTGACTTCAATACGTCAAGAAGATATGAACGAGTTGAAATGACTTACCCTAGACTGGAAGGTCGTCATATACACCCTCGTTCATTGCATCCACACTTCTGATCTCTGCTCCAATATAAATCCACGAGAGTGATGGCTCTATCGATTTAGT
>JBEEMN010000287.1:0-3375 GCA_041192625.1 Armatimonadota bacterium | reverse complement strand
ACAACAGGCTTCGCTGTAACGGTGGGCTTTGGCTTGCTGTACGTATCCCAGCCAAGGTCTTGGGTTTCAACCCGTCCATCCGGGTGCTGAATCGTACGCTTTGCTGCCACCTTATAGGCACCATTAGGTAGGTAAACAGGCTCTGTGGTTTCAACACTTACCTTTGGAACCCGGGTTGCCTATGGCCCATAGAGCCGGATATGAAATTTCTTGCCATCAGCGGCGGCTGTCATGTAAACAGGGCCATCCGTGTTGTTGGCAAACTTGAAGTCCAAGTGGCCAAACGAAACGCTGGCATCGCGTGCTGGGCTGAGATACGCAACAGGCAACGAATGGTTGTGACGCTCAACGATTTTCAGGCCGCCCATGAGCACTGCGTTGTAGAGAGTGCTCGATGATTGGCAGACACCGCCGCCAATGCCATCAACAATCTGGCCGTCTTGAAACTGATGGGCCGTCTTCCATCCTCGTGACTCTGTCCGGGGGCCGACGCGGTCGTTGTAACTGAAGACTTCACCGGGCTGCAAAAGGTGACCATCTAGCTTCGCTGCGGCAAGCGCGAGGTTTCCTTTACGGTTCGCACTACTTGATGCATAGTTGGTGAAATAGGCTGACCTCAGCGTTCCAAGTGGCGAGAGGTCAGAGTTTCGGATCTTTGGCTCCGTCGTAGTCAAGATAACCGTTGCCTCAGAACCATCAAAGAGTCCATCCCCAAACGTCAAGACTTCCTTCCAGGTCGCATCCATTTCCAGTCGTGTTCCCGTTTTATGCGGCTTGTCAATCGTAAGACCAACACCCTTTTTTGCAAATGCATGTGCATCTGTTGGAAGGCGGTTCAACTGGTGGGCAATCTGGCGGAGCCAAGCCTTGGATGCGTGTTCTGAAACTTCGATTGGGATGGAAATCGCTACGCCACGCGGCTTATCGCCATTGATTATTCGCTGCGCAACGGATTCGGAATCACCGATAGCCAATGCTTTGTCCAAGGCATCACTGATTTTCAGCTCAGCCCCCATCATCCCGAGCGTTCTCCGCCAGGTATCCGGCTTGGTTGGATGCTTCAGAACGATCTCAGCCCGTTCCTGCCGCTGAACCGTTTCGTCTAAGGCTGCGGATGCTTCATCCCGGGTCATTCCACCCACATCCACACCTGCAATGGTGACGCCAGCAACAATTTTTGAATTTGGTAAATGCGTTGTAAAGCCAGCAATCCCAATTCCACCAGACAGCAGCATAAAGCCGCTCGCGAGGGGAATCGCCGGGTGACGACCAAAAATCAGGAAGCTCACTTTATGGACATCCCCGTGCGGTGGTGGTCATGATGCATGTGCTTAACCAAAAGCTTCAGCTCTGCAATCTCCGCTTTTAGCTCCATAATTGTTTCATCATTCGGATCCACTGCATTTGTCCTGGCATCCATTACATCCACTTGCGTCTGTTGCGTTGCAGCCCCGATACGGACCACGCGCGCTGGAATACCAACCGCGGTCGCACATGCCGGTATGTCTTTCGTTACGACGGCATTTGCACCTATGCGGGCACCATCACCGATCACGACGGCGCCGAGGATCTTTGCTCCCATCCCGACGAGGACGTGATTGCCAAGCGTGGGGTGGCGCTTTGTTTTCTCAAGGGATGTTCCACCGAGAGTGACATTATGATACAAGACGCAGTCATCCCCGATGATCGCTGTTTCTCCGATCACAACACCCATGCCGTGGTCGATGAAGCACCGACGCCCAATTGTGGCGGCGGGGTGAATCTCGATGCCGGTTGCGGTTCGCGATGCTGACGCAATCATCCGCGCAAGCAGCCGCGCACCGACCTTCCAAAATGCATGGGCAACACGGTGCCAGACCATCGCCCAAAGCCCGGGGTACGTCATAACATCGAGGAAGCCGCGGGCGGCAGGATCCTTACTGATGATGGTCTGAACATCTTCCCGGAAAAATTGAAACATTTCTTCTCATCCTACAGATGCGGCACACTAGGTGCAATAACACCTCACATAGGTATTTTTCGTCACTGCCCTAAGAGATTATTGGCAAGTTGCCAGAATAATCTATGTGCAAGCAATACTAGAATCTCCATCGACAGTTCAGCAGTCCCATTATGCCTATTCAGCGCCGGTGCGTATCATTGGTCTCGTTGCGATGATCTTTGGCGTTCTGATTGCTGCGGGGATTGCTGGCGCAGTGATGTTGGTCAAGCTTCCTGTAAGCCTAATCACTGGTCGCTAACTGTCAAACCCTGAAGGGAACTGTCGTCGGCACACATTCCTTCCCGCGATCCGGCATGCCATCATGCTATGCTCACGTGCATTTGCGTGTCTCCAAGATGGCTATTCTTAGTGAATAAAGCACATCGACCGCGATTCTCAGCCGTCTGAAGGATTTCTCTCTCTGTTTACGGTAATACGCATCGGAGGAATCTGCACGTGCGTGTTGTTATGTTGTCCTGGGAATTCCCGCCAAAGCGCGTCGGTGGAATCGCTGCAGCCCTCGAAGGTCTTGCACCGGCAGTCGCATCGCAAGACTGCATCGTGGATGTCATCACGGCTGGAGATGCCGGTGGGGCACCCTGCGAAGCTGTGAGCTCTAACCTGACCATTCATCGCGTGCTTGTTCACGTGGAAACACACGACTTTTTTGACTGGATTCATCGGTTGAATGACTCGATGTATGCTCCAGCGGCAGAAGTCATTAAGAATGCCCGTGCCGCTGGCGAAGATGTCATCCTCCACGTCCATGACTGGCTAACTATGTTTGTTGGGCTGCGCCTCAAGGATGACTTTGGGCTCAGACTCGTCACGACCATCCATGCAACCGAATATGGCCGAAACCACGGAATCCACACCGATACCCAACATCAAATTCATAGCTGGGAATGTGAGCTGATTCAGCGCTCTGATTCTGTCATCGTTTGTTCGGAAGCGATGCGTCATGAAATCGTCCAGCATCTTGGCGCACACTGGCACCGGATTTCGGTTATTCCGAATGGCGTTGATGGCACTAAACTGGATGCACACTTCACACCGGATGAACGCGCTGCATTCCGCTTGCGTTTTGCTGGGCCAAACGAAAAGATTGTGTTCTTCATCGGACGCATGGTCGGTGAAAAAGGCGCACACCTGCTCGTTGAGGCTGTCGGAAAGCTGCATCCAAGCTTGCCCATAAAACTCGTGATCGCAGGAGGCGGGGCAAGGACACATCTCGAAGAACGCGCTCAGGCGCTCGGAATCTGGGACAGCGTGTACTTTACCGGCCGCATCTCGGATGAAGACCGGGATGGTCTCTACGCCGTCGCCGATGTCGCTGTTTATCCAAGTCTTTATGAACCGTTTGGGATTGTGGCCCTTGAAGCGATGGCTGCCGG
>JBEEMN010000286.1:0-4367 GCA_041192625.1 Armatimonadota bacterium | reverse complement strand
AAAGAAAACTAACGAGTCTTTCAGACCATCATCACAAAATTGTGATCCATCCAACTGCCCCTACGCCAAAATGCCATCGATGACATGGCCGTGGACATCCGTAAGCCGACGACGAATTCCGTTGTGATAGAACGTCAGCTTTGTATGGTCGATACCAAGTAACCGCAACACCGTTGCGTGGAAGTCATAGACGCTGACTGGACTTGTGACACTGTCATAGCCAAGCTCATCCGTCTCGCCATACCGCAAACCTGGCTTTAGACCGGCACCTGCCATCCAGCACGTATACGCAAACGGGTGATGGTCACGACCCGTCGCACCAATACCTTGGGTAATCGGTGTCCGCCCAAACTCCGTGGTCCAAACGACCAAGGTGTCATCCAGCATCCCGCGCTGCTTCAAGTCTTTAAGCAATGCCGTCACAGGCTGGTCCATGCTTGCGGCCTGCCCGACATGGTTTTCGACGATGCCTTCATGGGCATCCCATGCCTGGCCGACATGGTTTTCGACGATGCCTTCATGGGCATCCCAGTTGATACGCGGCGACCCAAATGCCCCTCCGTGATACAGCTGGACAAAGCGCACACCCTTCTCGGCAAGCCTACGTGCGAGCAAACAATTGCGGCCAAATCCTGCGGTTTCGGGTCTATCAAGACCGTACATCGCCTTAATATGCGCTGGCTCCGACTCAATATCAACCGCCTGCGGGATACTCACCTGCATCCGGGCCGCGAGCTCATACGCCTTGATACGCGCTGTGATTCCCGATTCATCCGGATGTTTACTATGAAAGCCATCATTGAGATCACCCAGCAAAGCGAGGCCAGCCTTGCGTTCACGGGCATTTACGCTATCGGGCGGAAAGAGGTTGTTGACAGCCGCGCCCTTCGTTTGAAACGCCGTTCCCTGGTGTGTTGCTGGGAGAAAACCACTCGTCCAGTTAATGGCACCGCCTGCCGGTAGCCCCCGCGGGTCGGGCAGAACAAGTCCAGTTAATGGCACCGCCTGCCGGTAGCCCCCGCGGGTCGGGCAGAACAACAAATGTCGGGAGATCACGGTTAAGCGAGCCCAGCCCATACGACAACCAGGCGCCCATGCATGGAAAACCATTAATGGTAAAGCCGCTGTTCATTTGGAATGTCGCCGGCGTGTGATTCGCCGACTTAGCTTTCATACTGTGCAGCCAAGTGATCTCGTGAGCGACATCGCGTAAATGTGGGAACAGACTGCTAATCAGGTGGCCCGTTTGCTTGTTTGGCTCCCAGGTAAATGGACTCTTCATCAACCGCCCAGGGTTGTCGAAAAATGTGTCGAAGGCTTTGTTACATTCCTTGCCATCCGCACGAATCAGCTCAGGCTTGTGGTCAAAGGTATCAATATGACTGACACCGCCACAGGCAAAAATCTGGATGACGCGCTTGACCTTTGGCTTGAATGACAAGGTTGGCTTCTGCCCGGATGCACATGCTTCATCGGCAAGCATCGAAAGCAATGCGATGTTCCCGAGGCCTGCCGCCGTGTCGCGCAGAAAGTGCCGTCGCGGTATTTGATTCTCAATCGACATATGCAAACTCTCCGGAATTCAGTAGGGCCCAGCAATACATTTCGAGCGTGTTGGTTTTCAGGAATGTATCTGCTCTGGTCAGCTCGTTCTGCGATGGCTTTCGGCACAGTGTCAGGCCAACCGCCGTAATACATTGCTTCTTCGCATCGGTGCCTGCACTCGTACGCACACGCTCTGCAAGAATACGTGCCTGCCGAAGGACGAACGCATCGTTCATCATTTCCAGCGCCTGCGTTGGCGTCGTGGAAACGTTACGCTTCGGTGTCTTGCTGGATGGATCTGGACAGTCCAAGGCTTCGAGGAGTGGGTTACGTGCCGAATGTACGGTCATTCGATAGATTGACCTGCGGTTGAACTCAGGCGTATCGCGATCGACAAGGGCGTAAAACTTCGAGCCATAGCTGGAAACCGTAAAGGGGCGAAAACTCGGCCCACCCATGGTTGTGTTGAGATTTCCGGCCGTCATCAGCATCGAATCCCGGATCACCTCTGCCTCAACCCTTCGTGGCGAAAACCTCCACAAGAGGCGGTTATCGGCATCGATTTTCTTTGCAGCTGCACTTGATGTGCTCGCCTGGCGGTAGGTTTGGCTCGTTAGGATGAGGCGGTGCATTTTCTTGATGCTCCATGCCTTACCGTAGCGGTTGTCTGTTTGAAAGGTTGATGCAAGCCAGTCGAGGAGCTTTGGATTGCTTGGTGGCTCGCCGGTATTACCAAAGTCATTTGGTGTCGAGACTAGCCCTGTGCCAAAGTGCCACTGCCAGATCCGATTGACCATCACGCGAGCGGTCAGCGGATTCCGCTTATCGGTGATCCAAGCTGCAAGGGCTTTCCTGCGGTCACTGTCTGTCGCATTCGATGGAATTTCAAACAGTGCGGGAAGGGTACCGATGGAGGAAACGGCTCCCGCAAAGACCTCTTGTTTAGGCGCGTTGACATCCCCGCGCGCGAGGAGAAATGTCGGTTCAGCCTTTGTCGATGTTGCCGCGTAGACACGGTCGGCGGTGACGGCGCGTGCTTGATTACGTGCTCTAGCGGCAAGCATGTCGTTGAGCGACTTCCACGCTGCAGCAAGCTTTTTTGGGCCACTATCGGAGCCCAGTGCAAATGTAGGTTCCGTAAATAAGCCCGTTGGAGGTGTCCGATAAGTGGATTCGACTTCGGCTGCCGTCAATGCTCTGTCATAAAGCCTTGCTTCATCAATGGTGCCCTGAAGGTAGGTATTGGATCCATCGTGGCGAAGCCCAAAGACTGCCTGCCAGCCATTAGGGTCAAAGCCTTGCGGCACAGCTGCCGGACGGTACGGACCTCCGATAAGCTTTCCGTTGCGATAGAGGGTCACATCCCCGTTTGCAGCGTACGTAACGACCAGCTGAACAGGAAGCACATCCGCTGCGATTTCATCCGCGGCAACGACATCCTGTGTGCGTGCGAATCCATCCGAGCCAGCCATCCAGCGGTTGGGGACACGTTCTCCAAAAACGATGCCATCAAAGGTGACGCCATTGAGAGTCTGGACCGTGAATGCGCTTCCACCGCGTTGCTCGAGCCGATCGAGTGTGACCCATGTTTCAAGGGTTTTCTCTGTAAGCCTTTTTGGGATTGGAGCGCTTTTATAAACAGACTTTGTATCCGGAAGCGTAAGCTTTCCCGCTTCGATCCGTGCGCCTCCAGCGAGCATTCCGCCCACCGATGTTGCCGCATCGCCTGGGGAGCCATCAAATGTCCACCGGAGGAGGGGTTCAATGGTGAGCTTCTTAGTGACCGATGGTGTAGCGGATGCTGAGACGGTGGCAAGCTGCTGGACCGTGCGCTTGATGCGTTCAGTAGCGGATGTGTTTTCGCCGGCAGAGGGGGGCTTTGTCGAAGGGAGTGGGCGCTCACCAGGAGCTACACCCGTAAGAGCCGCCTTCATTTGGAAGTAATCGACCTGCGGGATGGGATCAAACTTGTGATCATGGCACCTAGCGCAGTTGACCGTAAGCCCGATACAGGTCTGAGCAACCGTGCCAATCATGTCCTCGAGCTCTTCTTCACGTGCCCGGAGGCGAACCTGTAAACCCGCCGCCGCTTTGCCAGCCTCATCCATCGGGCCGCCGACCAGAAACCCCGTTGCTGCCGGCACGGCTGGTGATGATGTATCGCCTGCAAGCTGTTCAGTCAGAAAACGGTCGTAAGGGACATCATCATTGAATGCACGAATTACATAGTCCCGGTATGGCCACGCATTGTCCCTGAGGTTGTCATATTCATAACCATGAGACTCGCCGAATCGTGCAATATCGAGCCAAAAGCGTCCGTAGCGCTCTCCATACTGTGGGCTTGCTAGGAGGCGGTCGACAAGTCGCTCATACGCACCGGGCTTGGTGTCCGCGAGAAAAGTTGCAACATCTGCTGGGGATGGCGGGAGGCCGGTTACATCTATGGTAACCCGACGAATGAGCGTGCTTCGGCTTGCTTCGGCAGCAGGCTTCAATCCCTTTGCTTGCAATCCACTCAAGATAAAGGCATCTATTGGATTTTTCGTACCCAAACGATTCGCAGATGGAACTGCCGGGAGCACGAGTGGTTTGAACGCCCAGCTCTTGGGATTCAGTGGTTTTGATGGACGTGTGATGGTTGGATACGCGGCACCAGACTTTATCCATTCAACAACAATGTCCCGGTCACTTTCGCTCAGCGGGTTTCCAGGGGGCATCGCTCCATGGACAACCTGTTGCGCGATCGCACTGGCATCCACGTTTCCCGGTACGAGTGCACGTCCGTGTTCAAGCGCGGTTTTCTTGGATGTCAAATCCAACCC
>JBEEMN010000285.1:0-5462 GCA_041192625.1 Armatimonadota bacterium | reverse complement strand
ATGGACTTGCAAAGCAAAAGCCAGCTGCGCCGCCGCCGCCACCAAGCTACCAAAAGGATATCGTTCCCATCCTGCGCACAGCCTGTATTGGCTGTCATGGCAGCACGCAGCCTTCCGCCGGGTTCTCTGTTGCATCCTATGAAGACCTCTTTAAAGCAGGCAAAAAGGGCCCGCAGCTCGTAGCGGGAAAAGCGGCTCAGAGTCGCCTCGTACGAATGGTGCTTGGAACCGAACAGCCGAGGATGCCCCCTGGGGCTGGCCTCAAAAGCGCGGATGCTGAGCTGATTCGCCGCTGGGTGGATGCCGGAGCGAAACGCGATATCGCTGCAGCAACCCCGACACCAGCAACGCTGAAAACCTCCACACCTAACAAACCCGCGAGTGTAAAAGTCACGATGCCAGCATCGATTGGAGCGACCGTCGCGAACGGCGCTCCTGTCACTGCGTTGGCCTTTTCACCGGATGCCAAGTTACTTGCTATCGGAACATATGCACGCGTCCTGATTGTTGATACGGCTACCGGTAAGTCCATCACGACATGGAAGGGCCACGGAGACACGGTACGCTCGCTCTGCTTCACCCCGGATGGCAAGCGCATCATCGCTGGAGGAGGCGTCAGCGGCGCCATCGGGCAAGTTCGTATCTGGGATGTTTCTTCAGCGAAAGAAACGCTCGTATTCGGCGACCACACCGATATTGTCAATCAGGCAGCCATCAGCCCAGATGCAACTACCATCGTCACTGCAAGCTCCGACAAGTCCCTAAAGGTCTGGGAGCTGGCATCCGGCAAGCTCCTCCAAACCCTCCGAGACCACGCCGACCAGGTCCTTGGTATCGCTTATCACGCGAGTGGCAAACACATCGTCTCGTGTGGCCTTGATAAATCGTTCAAAACCTGGGACACCACAAGCTGGAAGCGGCTTTATTCGGTGCCGGCACACGATGATGGTGTTTACGACATCGACCTGACGCCATCCGGGAACCAGATTTACACAACGGGTGCAGATCGTCGTGTACGCGTTTGGAATTTTGGTACGGAAGGCGCGGGCCATGTCCGTGATTTTGGACTAGGACAAGCGGGATGGAGCGCTGCCATCGCTGGACAAAATCCCGTTCTCGTCTCCGGTGACACACACATTCGTGCTTGGCGGATTTCGGATGGCGGCTCACTCATCGATATCGACCTTGCATCGGATGTGATGTCAACCGCAATCTCGAATGACACGCTGCTTGCCGCGGCGGGGCTTTGGAACGGGGATGTCGTCATTGTCGATGCCGCATCCAAGGCCAAAAAATGGACGATTAGTACCAAGGGTGTTGGGCTGTAGCGATGTTCTTATCCAACCATGTCCGCGTCGCGGCGGCGCTCATGTGTTTGGGAGGCGTTGGCATCTTCGCCTATCCAGCAGCTGCGCAGACCCTCCGGCCGCGCGTGCAAAGCTATCATCAGCTCCGCTGCGCTCGCGGCGGCGAAGCCATCATTCGTATTTCTGGAGTGCAGTTTGGCGCCGCTATTGGGGCCGCTATCAACGCACCGGGCATCACCGTTGTCGCTGTCACGGCTGAAGGCAACCCCGCTCGTAACCAATCTGGTACAGCAGTCGTAAAGCTAAACATCGCCGAAAATGCCCAAATCGGCAGCTTTCCCCTCCGCGTCGCCACGCAATTCGGTGTCTCCGACCCCATCCTGGTCGTCGTCGAGCCCTACCCCGAAGTCCCCGAAACCGAGCCCAACAACACCCGCGAAGCGCCCGGCACCCTCAAAGCTGGAACTACCGTCACAGGCACGATTGACAGCCTAAATGACATCGATACCTACCAACTCCAAATCGAAAAAGGTGAAACTTGGGTGGTCGACACCGTCGCTGGACGCATCGGGTCGCCACTTGTCCCAAGCGTCCGCATCACGAATGCCACAGGCCGCGAACTCGCCTTTCAGGACACCCTCGCGAACGCCGACCCACGCACCATCTTTACCGCACGCGAGTCTGGGACTTACTTTGTTACGATACGGGATGCACGCTACAAAGGGGGTGGCGACTTCCGCTACCGCGTCACCGCGCACAAAAATGCGACGCAGGAGTCGGAACCCAATGACCGTGCGGCGCTGGCGATGCCGGTGACGTCTCCCATTGTCATCGATGGCCGTCTCCGCCCAAGCCAAATCGGCAACCGCAGCGACACCGATCTCTACCGGGTCAAGCTCGCCGCTGGACAGGTGATTGAAACTGTTGTGGATGCCGGGAAGCTCGGCTCACCAATGGATCCGGTGGTTCGTATCCTCGATGCTAGCGGCGGCGAGCGGGCCCGGGATGATGACAGCGGTGGAAGCCGTGATGCTAAATTGGTCTTTACTGCGCCAGCCGCCGGAGAGTATTTGGTAGAAGTCACGGATGCTGGTAACCGCAGCGGGGATGCCTTTCTTTACCGCTTGCAGCTTGCGCCTCCGCGGCCAGACTTTGCCATCGAAATGGTCCCAGACGCACCCCTTATCATCGCAGGAGGGCGGACAGCGGCCGTTGTAAATGTCACCCGTAGCCATGGCTACAACGCTGAGATTCCACTTGTGTTTGACAACCTTCCTCCGGGCGTTCGTGTGGCTGATGGCGGTTCCATTCCGGCGGGTGCCGGAAGTGTCCGCGTTATCTTTGAGGCTGCTGCGGATGCGAAACCAAGCGGATTGAACACCGCGCTTTACGGTACCGGGATGGTCGGCGGAATCAAAACTCGACGCTTTGCCGTGGGAATTCAGGAAGACTACAGCAAAAATGGCGACCAGGTTGTGCGTGCGACAAAGCGGCAGCCTGGCGTGACGGTTGGGGTTTCTGCTCTCGCTGATGTCGTTGTGACGGCTGGCAAATCGGTGGTTCAGAGCGGCGTGAACGCTACCATCGATGTTCCATTTACCCTCACACGTCATGGCTTTGCTGCCAAAATTACGCTTTCCGTGAGTGGGCTGCCCGCTGGGGTTACAGCAAGCGGACTCGAGGTTGCTGAAAATGCGACATCGGGTGTTGTTCAGCTAAAAGTAGATGCAGGCGCTGCGGCTTTCACAGGTGTGATTTCCTTGGTTGCAAAGGTCAGCGTGGATGAGCTGCGCTGGCTGGAGCACTGCTCACAGCCCATCAGTCTCACTATCACAAAGTAGAATACTGCTATGAGCGACCGCATCGATGCCGCTATCGAGACCTTTGCTGGTGGTTGGTGTTACACCCGCAGCTTTACGCATCCGTACGTGGCCACGCGTCTCACCCCGCAGGTTTTGCAGCTACACGATGCCCCTCGGTCGAACCCCAATGCCGATGTTCGCCGGGATGAGTTTGTCTGCTTTGGATGTTCGCCAAGCGAGGCATTGGAGATATCGGCCAGCGCGGCGATTGGAAACTTTGCGGTTTGTTTTGTGTTGCCACTTGGCGCGGATGACGCGGAGGTGCGCAAGGAATTCAAGTCACATGGATGCCGCCTCGGGGCCACGGAAGCCTTTATGGAAAATGATTCGCCGCAGGTTGATGCGACCGAACCAATCATCCCGATTGTCAGAATCGCAGATCAGGCCCACGCGGATGCCATCGGCAAAGCCTGGCGTCGCAAGCAAATTCTAAGCCATGATATTGGCAATGAAAACGCGGTTCACCGTGTTTACACCATCCACAATGGCGAAAAGTACATCGGGAGCTGTGGCAGTATTCGGGTGGGGAATACAAGCTGGATTAGTAGCCTGTACGTCGATGCCGATTACCGGCGAAAGGGCCTCGGGACGGCCTTGATGACGCGGGTTATGGCAGATGATCGTTCACTTGGCATCACCAAGAATGTGCTCCTTGCGAGTCACACGGGAGCGATGCTGTATCCGCACATCGGGTTTCGTCAGCTCGGGACGCTATACATTTACAACCCTCCAAAAGGGCTCCGCGGGACGTAATGGAGATAAACCTAAATGTCAGATAAGGCAATGATTTGGATGGGGGCCGCGCTGCTGGCGCTGGGCCTTAGCGGATGCAGCAAGCCCGCCACGAAGACCAAAACGGTCTCCCGCAAGCCACTAGATACGAAAAAACCGCTGGCCCCGCAGCTCTTTCCAACACCTGCCACCAACAATGCATGGTTTCACGTCATCACGGCATCCGATGAGCTGAAATTCAACGCAAAGCTATCCCAAACCGACGATGTCACGAACTTGGCAAAGTCTAGCCCTAAGTCACGAGCGTTGTTTTTTAACACTGAGCCTGCGAAGAGTCTTATTACGAATCTTGTGTCTAATGCGACTCTAACTGCAACATCCCCGAGGTTGGAGAAAACGCTCTCTGATGCTGTCGTGGTTCCACCCGACTTTGGGCGTTTCCGTACGGTGACACGCTTTCTAACGGCGGCGATGGTGACGGCAGCCGAACAACGGGATTCTCGTCTGGCATCGGACATCGCGATCGCTTCGCTGCGTTTGGCAAAGGCGCCATCGGGTGAGTCGAACGCTGGTATCGCGACATCCCTTGCCTGCGAAATGTTGATTCTGACCGAGCTCTGTCGCATTGCAGACAAGCTTGCTGCAGATGACCTTGAGACCATCGCATCCCGGGAGCTCCTCCCAAGTGCTCTGAACAAGTCACGCTTTACGCCCGGGCTACGGTCGGATTATGCCATTATCGAGACCTTGGTTGCATCGGATGACTTTATAGCTGCCCTAGCATCGCAAATGACCGGTTCCTCTGATGAGGCTGTCATCAAGAAGAAAGTCGCTGAGCTCAAGAAGAACCCTGATCAGGTTGGGACAAGCCGCATACAGGTCAAAATGCATGCCCTGAATTGCGAGCAAACATTGATGCACGTTGTCGGTCAGCCGATGGAATTTATGCGGACTAAGTTCCAGGCGCCACCGAAGGAAACATATGGCATTGTCGAGTTGATGCAGTCTTTGGAAGGCTCGAATGCAGCAAATGTCATCACCAGCATCACCTTTTTACGGGCTGCTGGTCTGTATCTCAAGGCGGTGGCATTGCATAAACGCACCGGGAAGTGGCCACGCGTCATCACGGAGCTAGGGAGCGACTACGACATCATTGAACCCATCAGTGGGCGACCGCTCCTCCTAATCCGGGATGCATCCGGGGTCCGTATCCGCGCATCTAAGGGGATGCCGGTATTCTTCGGAGTTTGCCGGGGAGAGCTCAGCGTTGGGCGTACGAATCAGCTCGGGAATGCTTCGAAGTAGCGCCGATAGACAGCCTGACGGGTGAACTAGAAGGTCTTTCTGATGGTGAAGCGCCCACTGGACATGTTCCCACGCCATGCGCCTATCCTTGGAAAGGTCGATATCCAAAAGCGCAATCATCTTCTCCCGCTCGCCTGGGTAGCGTCCCAGCGTCGCGAGGTAGACATCTTCGAGAATCTGCGCATCGGTTTTGCCGGCGGCGATCAGCTTCCCAATATGGTTGTCTTTGCTTGCGATACGGTCCTGGATACCCTTG
>JBEEMN010000284.1:0-3990 GCA_041192625.1 Armatimonadota bacterium | reverse complement strand
CGCTTGTTAATCGTCAGCGTCACATGATGCCCAACTTCATGGAATAGGGTGTGCGCGATGTGGAGGAGGAAGACCCAGCGCTGAATCTCTGGATGCGTGAGCTGACTATCGCGTAAATGTGACATCAGGTACAGCTCAACCCGATTCCCGGTGTGGTCACGCTGGTAAACACCGAGGTTTCGACCCCGCGGGTCATAGTCCAGCAAAACGATGCGGGAGAGGCCTCGCTGGTGATCGAGAGGGACATGCGCGATGACCGCTTTGACCATGGGCTCCAAGGCATCCATGCCGCCAAGCGCTTCGTAACGTTCATCTAACAGCCACTCAGTGTGCATCCACTTAAATCATACCGGACACACATCGCTGCAGATTGATGTCTGAATACGGTGGGACACTTCACAAAAGATGTCACATCCCGTACATTAATCCTTGCCCACTGCTGTCCGGTGCGATTATTGCGTCAGGTAAATTGGAGTCCACCCCGCTCATTCGCCGTTCCAGCATCCGGGAAACCAGGAAACAAACCGTGCCAGACCAACCAGAACAACCACACCCAATCATCGGCTGGCGCAGCGCAGACCTCCGTGGGTATCGGGCTTTTCTCGATGGTCGGACACAGATCACGCTGGTCGTCGATCTTCCCGTTCAGCTGCGGGATGCTGCGAAGCGGTTTACATTTTCCATCGATGGCAAAACGCATATCGCGGTGCGCTCCGTATCCCAGCTTGATGGCGCAGCCGATGCAGACATGGTCACCCTCCCCGGGACGATGCAGCGCGCACTTGGTGAAGCTGAGTGGCAACCGGGCGGCCGTACCACACGGATGAAGCTCGAGGCCCCCGGCGTCTACACACTCGCCGTTCGCCTCCCAGCGGGCACCTATTCCTATAAAGTCGCCCGCGGCGGGACCTGGTCTGACAATGTTGGCAAGGACTTTAAACAGGGCGGCGACAACATCGAGCTCACCGTAAAGCAAGCCGGCATCGTCCGCTTTGTCGTTGATTACAACCAGAAGACCATCCGCACCTCCGTTACCGACCCGGATTCTGTACCAACGCCAACAAAAGAAGAGCGCTGGCTGCCATCCACCGTCGCTGAGACCCGCTACCTTTCAATTGTCCTCGCCGCTCCCGTCCCGAAAGGCATCGCGCACAAAGCCCTCACCCTGACAGACTCGGGAACCAAGCGCATTTATCCCGTGCATCCCCGCGGAATTCTGGATCAGCCGGAATACTGCCCTGCGATGATGGACTTGACGCCCAAGTGTTCCCGCACGGGCATCGTCATTCGGACGTGGAGCCCGGTGGCGCATGCCGTTGAGATCGAGCTCCGCAGTGGGATGGGTTTTGCACAGCGGGCGATGCGAAACATTGGCTATGGCGTGTGGGAATACCGAGCCAATGGCGACTTTCACCTGCGGCCGTACCGCTTTGTGTATCACCACACAGACCGGATTGTGCATGCGGTTGATGTCCATAGCCGCGCTGCGACACCGGATGCGCAGTGGTCTATTTCCATTGATATGTCGCGGACCAACCCAGCGGGCTGGGAAAACGACCGGCCAGTTCGCGTTGCGCAGCAAACGGATGCCATCCTCTACGAGGCGCATATCCGCGATCTGACCACCCACCCGGGTAGCGGCGTCCCCGAGGCCCTCCGCGGAACGTACGCCGGCCTCGCGATGCAGACATCCTACCCGGTCACTGGCGAGCCTACGGGCATTAGTCACCTCGTGCGACTTGGCATCACCCACCTCCATCTGCTGCCGTTTCAGAACTTCAACCCAGAGCACTCGCGGGATTACAACTGGGGCTATGAGACCACGCTGTTCGATGTCCCTGAAGAGCAATACGCAACACGGCCTGGGGACTCCGAGCGAACTATCCGGGAAGTCAAGCAGCTTGTGCAAGCCCTGCACCGCTCACGGATTGGGTTGGTGATGGATGTTGTGTACAACCATTCCATCCCGGCTAGCGGCGACTCCAGTGCGTTCTGGGCGGCTGTCCCGTACTACTGGTTCCGGACCGACCACGAAGGCAATGTCATTAATGAGAGTGGCGTTGGAAATGCCTTAAACGATGAACGCACAATGGTCCGAAAGTTCATCTGTGACAGCCTTGCTTTCTGGGCACGGGAATACCACATCGATGGCTTCCGCTTTGACCTCTTGGGCATCTTCACACCGGCAACCGCAAAGGCTGTTCGCAAGCTCCTCGATGTCATCCGGCCAGGGATTATCCTCTACGGTGAGCCTTGGAGTGGCGGGGGACCGATCCGCCTCGGCAAAGGCGATCAGCGCGGAACTGGTGTCGCTGTGTTCAATGACACCTTCCGTGGGCTTTTCCGCGGCGACCTCGATGGCGATGGCAAAGGTGTCCTGACAGGTGCTAGCTGGGATCCGGCCGCCATGCTCCGCGTGCTGAGAGGCTCGCCGGACTTCGCCGCGATGCCATCTGAGAGCGTCAATTACATCAGTGCGCATGACAATATGACCCTTCGTGACAAGCTCGCCCGTGTCCTCGGGGCTGGCACTGAGTCGGACCGCGTGAATGCTGCCGTGCGCGCTGGCATCACGGTCACGATGCTCTCTCACGGTATCCCTTTCATCGAAGGTGGCATCGAAATCGGCCGCACGAAGGGCGGCAACCACAACTCCTACAATGCCGGCGACAAGGTCAATCAGTATGTCTGGCGCTCGCTAACACCTGCGGATGCCCAGTGCATCAGCCATATCAGTGGCCTCGCTACAGTGCGCAAGGCACATCCAGCTTTCCGCAGCAATACGCGGCTGAGCGGGCCTTCCGTGATAAAGCTGGTTCGAACGGGACTGCCAGATCAGGTTCTCGCATGGGAGCTGGATGGCACGCATTCCAGCGACCCGTGGAAAACCATCCGGGTCATTGTCAACCTCTCGCAGAAGCGGGTTGATATTACGGGGATGGAGCGCTGGCAGCTGGGTTACTCCGATGATGCCATTGGGATTCGGGCATCCGCCGGGGCGGGGATGGTCTGGCAGCTCGAGCCAGGCGGCACCGTGGTCCTCCACAACAGCTGATTATGATTTTGGGGCTTGTTTTTCCGGGCCATCCAGCTGGATTGCCACGAGGATGTCGCTGAGGACATTTACACCGGACCGCAGGCGGGCGATGATCCAGTCGACGGGCAGCAGCAGCGGAAGCGCGATGGCGACGGTTTCTGGGGTGAGACCGGCGGCACCAAGAACCAGAGGCAGGACTATAAGACCGGCTTCTGGGATACCTGCGATGCCTGCGGCGGCAAAGCGATGCCTGCGGCGGCAAAGCAAGATGCGAGAACCACCGTGATCTGACCCGTTAGACCAAGCGGCATCCCGAGGGCTTGTGTCAGGAAGATGGCTGCCATCGCTTCGTAGAGCGTAATGCCATCGTTGTTCAGGTTGGTCGCGATACACGCCGAGAGGCGCGCATTTCCATGGGAAACGCCGAGCTTTTCAAGGCACCGCAGCGTAATCGGAACCGTCGCAAGACTCGAGTTTGTCGAGAGGCCAGAGATAACGGCATCCGCGCTCTTGCCGAAGTACGTTGCGGGATTTCGGCGGCCGAAAATCCAAGCAGCGATTGGGTAGTAAACAAGCGCATGGATGAGCAGCCCCGCGACGACGATGCCTAAAAAGCCACCAAGCAGCGTGAAGACACTTGGCCCCGTGTTTCCGACGACTTTGCTCACAATCAGCAAGACGGCGAGTGGGATTGCCTTGATGGTCCACTCCAGCATTTGCAGCAGCAGATGGTAGCAGGCGTGCACGGCACGCTCGAGGAGCTCTGCGCCATCGATGGCCTTTTGTCGGATCGCGCGCAGCGCGGAGCCAAGGAAGACCGCAATCAGGACAACGCTGAGGAGGTTGTTGTAGACAAAGGGACGGATAAGGCTGCTGGGGACGATGTAGGTGATGTTCGGGAGGATCTCAAGCGTTGCGCCGGGGGATGCTGGATCATCCGACTTCTTGGCATC
>JBEEMN010000283.1:0-3407 GCA_041192625.1 Armatimonadota bacterium | reverse complement strand
ATCAGCGTACTGTCAGCATTAACCGTAGCCGCCGTTACAGGCAGCGTGCGGTCAATCTTGATTGTTTCCGCTTGTGCAGCACTTGCATTTCCAGAGTTATCTGTTGCCACGTAGCTCACAGTCCGGATGCCATCCGTTGTGTAAGAAACCGTGGCGGTTGCACCTGCGACGGTTGTTGTCGTTGCGCCCACGGTGTAGCGGATGTCCTTGACGCCGCTGCCACCCTGCTCATCCGTAGCAGTAATCGTTAGGGAAACAGCAGCATTGTTCCAGCCGAGGTTACCCGCTGCAATCGAACGCGTCGCGGTTGCGACAGGAGGGATCGATTCGACAACGGTTGTTAGGAGTGCCTTATATGCGCTGACCGTTCCGCCAGTGACCGTTCTGGTCGTCAGGCTGCTCAGTGGCTTAACTGTATTCAGAATAGCAGCCTTGACCTGTGCAACCGTCCAGCCCGGCATCCGGCCACGGAGCAGCGCAGCGACGCCGGTCACGTGGGGAGCTGCCATCGATGTACCGCTTAGGGATGCATACCCGGTCGAACCTACCACTGTTGTGGAATAGGTGCTGACAATCGCATTACCAGGAGCACCCACATGGACGCTCGTCCGGCCATAGTTCGAGAAGGATGCCATTGTGCCAGTGGCTGTCGTCGCTGCAACGTTGATTTGGTTTGCGAGATTATAGGATGCAGGGTAGCTCCTGAATATCGAAAGTCCATCAATGTTGAATGCATCGTTTCCAGCCGCGGCTACAAAGAGGTGATCTGCAGCACCCGCATTGCTAATCGCGGTGCGAAGCGCTGCGGATGACCCGCCGCCGCCCCACGAGTTGTTTGAAATTTTGATGCCATTGATACGGCAGTAGTCGACAGCCAAAATGGCGTTTGCGGTTGAACCACCACCATCATCAGCCAAAAACTTCAACGGAACAATCTTTGCGCCCCAAACCACGCCTGTGACACCGATACCGTTATTGCCCTTGCCAGCAATCGTGCCCGCGACGTGCGTCCCATGGCCATCACCATCCTGTGGATTGTTATCTCCGGTGCCGTACTTGGTACCGAGTCCAGTTCCGGTAAAGTCCCAGCCACTGACATCATCGATGTAGCCATTGCCATCATTGTCGATGCCATCATTTGGGGTCTCGCCCGGGTTGACCCAGATGTTGCCCTGGAGATCAGGGTGGTTAAAGTCAATACCCGTATCGATAATCGCGATGCGGTAGTTTGGGTCACCGGTGTAGATGTCCCACGCTTCAGGCGCATCGATGTCATTGTTCGCGGCTTGGTTCATGCCCCAGAGCTGGCTGAACAATTGGTCATTTGGAATACTCTGACGGTAGTACATGTAGTTTGGCTCGATGTAATCGACGGCTGGGTTGGACTTCAGCTGAGCGATCGCATCCATTGGGTTTCCTGCAACATGGACAAGCGCAAGCCCTGGAACAAGTGAGTAGGTTTGCATCGCACCGAGGCCAACCTTGCGGCAGAGCGCATCACGGGTAGCCGTATTCGATGTGTCCCTAAAGCGGATCAGAACTGTATGAGCATCGATGTCAACTGGGACCGTCGTCCCTGCTTGGCGCATCGCTATTGTGCGCTGCTGGGTTGCTGCATACGGAGAGATGGTCTGTGCTACTGCGTTTCGGCTTGCGGAAAGGGCCACAATTGATGTTGCGGCAAGCGCAGTAAACTTGATGACCCGGCTGGATGATTTCTGATGATTAGACATGAATGCGCGATGACTTCCTACGAATTTCTTATTTTGTATACCCGCACGTGCTGGTATTTGTTACAGGCGATGGTGTGATGTTGACAACATTCCTACGTGGTTTTGATTTTTGTGAATCAAACGCAAAAAGTTGGCGGAGACCGGGTTTTCCGGCGAGTAGAATACGCACATGAAGCCATCATCCGCACGGTTGGCGCTATTGTTTGCACTCGTATTGATCGGGGGTGCAATTCTTGTGATGCGTACCGGGGTGTTTGGTGGCAAGCAGTCCGATTACAGGAGCGCAACTAAGCGCCCGCGTCGCGAGCGCCTTGATACGGCATCCCTTCCGCACTCAACACCATCCAGAATGGCCGGGCGCACGTATATTCGTAGGAACATTCCCGTTCTCGGCTTGGCCCACACCGTTTTTGTGGAGGACGCCACAGGCAATCTAGAGGTTGTCGGATCTCAGCAGCTTCGTACGGACGGCAGCTACGACGTCAAAATCGATGACAATATGCTCGCTGCCTTTGCGGGCATTCTGATTGACTTACCAGGGCATGGATTTGTTTTTCTTGACCGTGAAACGTGCAAGCAATCAGAAGTTGATATTCAGCTTGTCTTTACGGAAGTCCCTGATTTCAAGCCTGGGGATGGCAAGCTGGCGCTGCTCATTGATGACATCTTTCCACTGGATGTAACCCCGCTGATTGCAAAGTGGGCCCCTGTTCTTCAGCAACGCCTCGGGACTGTCCCGGGTACGAGTTTCTTGCGGACGACGGCGGACAATAAGGGATGCTATTTCGTGACGGGACTAACTAGGGGAAAGGCGATGCGTCAGGTTTCTGGGCGGGTCACCGATGAGAAAGGCAGACCAGTCTCTGCGAACATTGCCATCTGGATGGGGAAGCGTACATCAGGACCTGGACTCTTAAATGTTGCATCCGCTAAGGATGGAACGTTCAACTTTTCAGTCGATTCTGAGGCTAGTGTGACGGCGGGTATATGGGATTCGGTTCACCGTATGGTTTCAGAGCCTAAGTACATCTCAGGCGATACGGTCAGTCTTGTTGCAAAACCTGCCGGGTTTGCGGATGTTGTCGTTCAGGAAGGTGGCTCCGGCGAGCCTGTACAAGGGTTAGTACTTGATACTGAGCGTCAGGCGGACATGTACAACGGAAACCGCAAGCCTAGTACGCAAGCTGAGTTTGCTGGTTCCCGGATGACAGATCCATCAGGTCATGCCCGTTTGCTGCTTCCAGTGGGGACGTATGCACTGTTTGTACGCGATGCGACCACCAAGGGTGGTACTCGTTGGGAGCTGCCTGAGCGTCGGATTTCTGTACGGCCGGGTGGCCCTGCAGCGCGGGTGCAGCTCCGAGCGACCCGGATGCGTGCGCGTACGCTGATCCCAGTGCAAGGTGTTGACCCACAGTAAGTGGACGTGAAGACCAACATCAGGCATGACCTGCACGGGGAACCTCAGCGAATCGTCAATGGGATGAAGTCATGGAAACGCTCGGCCCTTGCTGCGAGTGTGGCCGGCCTGTCGATTGCGGCTATTGCATTCCTAACAAGTCTTTTCGTACCGCAGGGGAGCCCTGCAGTCATTGCCAGCATGGGAGCGGCGGCGGTGATTGTGTTTCAGTTTCCCGAGAGCCCGGCGGCGCGCGTCTGGCCGATTCTTGGAGG
>JBEEMN010000282.1:0-3407 GCA_041192625.1 Armatimonadota bacterium | reverse complement strand
GGCGGCATGGGCGGTGGTTCCGGTCCTCGCGGTGGCGCAGCTGGCATGATGGGCTCATCAGGAATGATGGGTGGCATGGCTGGTGGCATGGCCGGCCGCATGGGCGGCATGGCTGGTGGCATGGCTGCCGGCGGCGGCAAGATGGGTTCCATGGGCGGTGGCGGCGGATCCAAAATGGGTGGTGGTGACGGTGAGATGGGCGCCATGGGTGGAATGGGCGGCGGCATGGGTGGAATGATGGGCGGAATGGGCGGCATGATGGGTGGCATGGGTGGAGACACCGGTGGAGCCGTCGGCGCATTCGGTCGAACACAAAGCTCCGTTGCTCGTCAGCAGGAAGTTACCTGGGTCTACAACCGTACAACCAAGGATGCCAAGGGTCAAACCACGGCAATCTCGTACGAATTCCTGATCAATCCAGGTGGAGCTATTTCCCAGATCCGTTGTCTTGGATATCATTCGCCAATCAAGCCATCGACACAAACACCTTCGATCACAACGCAAAAGGGTATCCGTCTTGGATCCAGCTACGTTGAGATCCTTCGTGCTTATGGTCAGCCAGACAGCTACGAAAAGGCCGGCAATATCCTTGTGCTCAGCTATCCTAAGAAGCATGTTCAGTTCCAGTTGATTAATCAAAAGGAACAAGCAGAACCAACGAAGGCTGCGTACCGTGTTATCGCGATGACAATCGCGACTGTTGAAGGCTAGTCTTCAACAAACCTGATTAGATTCATACCGTGAATGACGACAAAGAGCGTGTCCGACTCGCATCGGATATTGTTCAAGTCGCTTCACGGTATGTTTCGTTAAAACAGGTCGGAAATCGCTACAAGGCGTGTTGCCCTTTCCATCAGGAAAAGTCGCCATCGTTTTCCATTGATTCCGCCCGACAGACGTGGCACTGTTTTGGTGCATGTCAAGAAGGCGGTGATGTATTTTCCTTTGTTCAAAAGGCTGAAAACCTCTCTTTTCCGGAGGCATTGCAGCGCCTCGCCGACATGGCAGGTATTGCTCTTCAACAGGCCGCCGAGTCACCTCAGCAGGCAGTCGCCCGAACAAGTCAAAAACAACGCCTGCGCGACCTAATGGCGGAAGCCCAACGCTTCTTCCGCTTGGCCTACCAAAATACGCTCGGTGCACAGGAATATGCGACATCCCGCGGCTTAACGCAGGACATCCTCAACCAGTTTGGGATCGGCTGGGCTCCAGATTCCTATGATGCCCTTGCATCTCACCTCCAAGCTCTCCGTTTGGATATGGATGATGCCATTGAGGCCGGTCTCGTGTTCAGACGAAACAATGGAACTGGATTTACGGACCGGTTCCGTAATCGCTTGATGTTTCCTATTCACGATTCACAAGAACGGGTCATAGCCTTTGGAGGGCGAATCACAACGGCACAACAAGACACAGCCAAATATCTCAACTCTCCCGAGACACCCCTTTTCTCAAAGAGTCAGACCATCTACGGCTTGCCAATGGCCAGAAAAGCCATTCAAGCCGATGGTGTTGTGATGATTTCTGAAGGGTACATGGATACGGTTGTCTGTCATCAATATGGCGTCACCAATGTTGTAGCAACGCTCGGAACAAGTCTAACGGGTGACCATGTGCGTATCTTGCAACGGTACGCGAAGACTATTCTGCTGACATTTGATGCAGATGATGCTGGAGAACGGGCCGCGGTAAAGGCATCTGAACTCTTTCAAAGCATCGATCCTGACCTTACCATTAGGGTTCTTCGGATGCCCCAAGGAGCGGATCCTGATTCCCTGCTTCGAACACAGGGACGTGAGGCCTTCTTAAATGTTGCAGCCACTGCACTGAATATCCCTGAATTTCGCCTCGAAGTTCTGCGGAAGAAGTTTGATGTATCGATTGCAAATGGCCGAGAACAGTTTTTACGTGCAGCCCTGCGACTGGTTGCCGACCAGCAATCAAGCATTGACCAGGATGCATTGATTAGAAAACTCGCACCCTTTCACCCTACCTTCGAATCCAATAGCATTGGAGCTGAAGTTGCAATACGCTCCGAAGTTCGCCGAATCACGCCAAACACGTTAGAAAATGGTCCGCTTCACGGTGGACAAGTTCAACGTAAATCAAAGGCTTCAGGACGACAGTTCAAAGGTCCCCGCCCGTGGGAAACACCTCAATATCGACTGATGGATGAGTCAATTCCATCTGCATCGCTCGGTGAAAGTAACCATTCCAGAGCGCAGGAGGTCTTGTTACTTGGGCTTACAGACACAACCTTCGGATCACTGGCACACTCCCTGATAAACGATATCGGTGGTCTGGATCTCTTCGTTTCACCGTCAGTGCTTCCTGTCGTTCAACAGCTTCGGTCGCTTGGAGACTTTCAGGCAATTCCAGTTTCACAGGCACTGCTAGATGTACTGATAGCAACACCTGCTGCATCTTCATTGACTGCCATTGTCAACCGAGTTCAGTCTGAAATCGATGAGAAAATGTTGAAAGACTGCAAGGATGCACTTGTCATGTACCATGCTCGCCTCTCTCAACATGCAATTGCGAGTCAAATTTCGCCATCTGCACAGCAAGCGCCATCGACTGAGACGCTCAGAATGTGGCAAGCACTTGCCGAGGCAAGAAAGAATCAGGACCCAAGTCAAAACTGATTGGTAAACCTTGCTCGTTGAGCATGTTGGATTCGATCACCCGTAGTGATTTCCTGGAGATCAACACTTTCAGCCTGTTTACAATCGCAGCATTATGAGATGTCAATAGGATTCGATGTCACTTCGTGCTACCATAGACGTGATGTCAACTTCCTTTGAACAGGCGCTCAAAGAGCGTATTCTCGTCATCGATGGCTCTATGGGTGTCCTTTTACAGTTAAAAGTGCGCACAGAGGAGGCATATCGCGGAGAACGCTTTGCAAATCATCACAAAGACCTCCGAAACAATACGGAAGCGCTTCTTCTCCACTCTCCGGACTTCATTCAAGATGTTCACGAGCAATACTTGGCCGCTGGGGCGGACATCATCGAGACATGTACCTTCACGGCAAACTCCATAGCCCAGGAAGATTACGATCTATCGCAATATGTTCGGGAAATGAATCTGGAAGCGGCGAGAATTGCCCGTGATGCGGCTAACAAATTCGCTACACCAGATCGCCCGCGTTGGGTTGCCGGTGGAATAGGTCCGTGCAACCGAAGTGCATCTGTCATTATCGATGCAAGTCGTCCGGAAGTCCGCGGAGTCTCATTTGATCAGCTGCGCGATTCGTACCGAGAGCAAGCGCTGGCACTGATTGATGGTGGTGTCGATTTATTGCTTATCGAAACAACATTCGACACACTCAACCTCAAGGCGGCTCTCTTTGCAATCGATGAGTTGTTTGATGAAGGTGTTCGTCGTGTCCCGGTCATTGCAAG
>JBEEMN010000281.1:0-3414 GCA_041192625.1 Armatimonadota bacterium | reverse complement strand
CGAGCCGTACTCCGAAGGCACTCCAGAGAACATGCACTGGGATGAGTGGCTTGGCCCGTGCCCGACTGCGCCTTATCACCCTGTCTTCCACCCAGCACGTTGGCGTGGCTATTGGGCGTACGGAAATGGCACGCTTGGGGACATGGGATGCCACCACATTGACCTCGTGTTCTGGGCGCTTGACTTGCGGCACCCAACGCGCATTGCCGCATCGGGACCACCTGCACATCCGCAGTTTGCTCCTGAAGGCGTCAAAGTCGAATATGACTTCCCTGCGCGTGGAAGCCAACCACCGGTTAAGGTCACTTGGTACGATGGCAACCTTGCTGGCGAAGCTTTTAAGAAGGCTGGCGCGCAATCCTGGGGCGATGGCTCCTTGTTCATCGGAGACAAGGGAATGCTCCTCGCTGACTACGGCGGATACCGCTTGTTGCCAGAGGACAAATACAAGGGCTTTGTACCACCAGCTAAGTCCATCCCGGATTCTATTGGTCACTACGAAGAGTGGATGCAGGCGATTCGTAACGGTGGTCCGACCACTTGTAACTTCGATTATGCTGGCGCCCTCACAGAAACGGTCCTTCTTGGAACCGTCGCTTATCGTACCGGTGAGCCAATCGAATGGGATGGTCGTAAGCTCAAGACGAATAATGAGCGCGCAAATGCATTGCTGCGTAAGGAATATCGCAAGGGCTGGAAGGTCTGAGCGGTCCTTTATAAGTGCAAAGTCCCCGTCTGGCCTAGCCAGTCGGGGACTTTTTTGTTTCTCAATCCAGCTGGATTAAGAAAGCATCGCCTGCACAAACAAGTCTGGATGAAATTCACGCAAATCACCCGGCTTCTCACCAACGCCGACGAGCTTAACTGGAATGCCCAGCTCCTCACGCAGCGTCACAACGATGCCACCGCGAGCGGTTCCATCAAGCTTTGCAAGCACAATCCCGGTCACGCCTGCTGCCTGTGTAAACTCCTTGGCTTGGGTTACGGCATTCTGGCCAGTCGTCGCATCGAGGGTGAGCAAGACCTCATCGGGGGCACGTCCGAGCTCGCGCTCGCAAACCCTTCGAATCTTGGCAAGCTCTTCCATGAGGTTGGTGCGTGTATGGAGGCGTCCCGCCGTGTCCACCAAAACCAAATCGGCGCCACGGGCTTTTGCTGCATGAATCGCATCGAATACAACGGCTGCAGGGTCTGCATTTTCATGCTGACGAATAAGTTCCGCTCCACTTCGCTCAGCCCAGATGGCCAGCTGGTCAGCCGCCGCGGCTCGGAATGTATCTGCCGCCGCCAGAATGACTTTTTTGCCCGCCTGCACTTCGTTATAAGCGAGCTTGCCGAGGCTGGTTGTTTTGCCAACGCCGTTGACACCGACCATTAGGTAGACGGTAGGGCCACTTGGTGCGATGCTTAAGCGGTGGTCTTCGGGTTTGCCAAGCGTGTCCACGATGACGGACATCAACGTCGTCCGGACATCGTTCGCATCCTTAAGGCGGCCATCGCGGACACGCTCACGGACTTCATCTAAAATCTTGTCGACCGTACGCAGACTTAGATCTGCCGCAAGGAGCGCTTCTTCAAGTTCCTCGAGGAGCTCATCATCGACTTTGCCCCGCCCAGTAAACAATGTGTCAACAGATTGAAACAGATTCTGAAATATGCCGCGTCTTGCCATCTTGTAATAAGCGTACCATGCAGATCAAAATTGGTGAGTTTTCCACCGATATGACGAAATTCAATGGGGTCGGCTCACACAGCGTTGTTTGACTTATGTCCATAAATATCGAGTCAGCGTCTGTACATCGGATAGGACTAAGTGAAACCGGGTTCTTGACATGCCCCGTTCATATCCAGCTTAGAATAAATCAACCATGCAAATCGTCTCGAGTGAGCTTAGCACTCCAGTGTCAAAATTTCGCTGAAAGACTTCTCAAACAGTAATGTAGCCATCAGGTGCTTGCAGAGGTTTGTTTACGACTCCGGTGCTTCTTGGTGTTCTGGTCGAAGGAAGCAACGCGAGAAATGTCCTTCATCGATGCACCGTAGAATAGCCCAATCATGCAGATCTCCTTTGAAGGATTCAGCCGATGTCCGACTCTAACCATCAAGGTGGTGAAACGTTGGCAACGCTTGCAATTAATCTGCTCCCAATCAAGAGGCATTGGATGGCGATAAGGTCATCCACCGATGATGCCCATCTGGTGCAGGAAGCTGCACGTGGAAATCAAGTTGCTTTTCGCCAGCTGTATGAACGCTACTATCGTCCGATGGCATCGGTGATCTTCCGCGTGGGCGGTACGTTTGTGGATGTGGACGATGTTTTACAGGATGTTTTTCTACGTGCATGGAATGGGCTTCCGGGCTTTCGGCAGGATGCACAGTTTTCCACTTGGCTCTACCGTATTGCCGTCAATACAGCGCTTCGCCACAGGGAAAAGCGAAAAGCAGAGCGTGATCGGACACAGGAAGACCTTGAAGGCGACTCGCATTTTCTGGAAGCAGGCGAGAGCCCAACGGAGGCGACACGCCAAGCGTTGCTTGATCCCGCAGATGTTGCCATTAGTGCGAACCAGGCTCTTGTCTTGCGCGCGGCGGTTGATCGCTTGGGTGAGAAACATCGTAGTGTCGTGACGATGTATTACTACGATGGAAAGTCGTGTGATGAGATAGCTGAGCTCTTAGGGACATCGGTTGGGACGATTTGGTCGCGCTTACATTACGCAATGAAAAAGTTGAAAGATACGATGGAGACTGAGCGATGACATCATTACATGAAAGGTTGTGTACATGGGTGCAAGTCAAGCACTTGTACCAACCGACACGAAATGGTCTCCTTGATGTTTACCTGCAACATCACGTCGCACACTGTGCCAACTGTAAGCATGAAATAGAAGCCATTCAGTTCCTAGGTACGGCTGTCGCTGAGCTTGACTTTTCCGTTCCTTCATCTCCCGATGATGCATCCTGGGCTCGGTTATCCGCATCCCTTCCGCCACGCGAGTTCCACCCAGCCGTTGATGAATTTTCGTTAACTGCAAAACGCCAGCCCGTGTATCTGCGAAAATTTGCCTACGGTGCGATTGCCTTTGCATTTGCAGGTGTGGCCTTCGGTGCTATCTATTTCCAGACATCCCGTGGTGAGGCACCTGTCGGTACGCCGCAGGTCGCTGTGAATGCATCGGCAAACGTGAATGTCAAATCTCCTGCGGAGAAGGAAGACACCGCGCTTGCGTTTACCCGTGAGCAGGCACAGCAGGTCGCAACCGTGGAGAACACGACAAGTGATCCATTTGCAAAATCGGTAGCAGAGTCTGATGCACCGGCTGCGTTACCACCTGCGGTTGTAAACAAGCCAGTGAGCGATAAGCGTACGGGCGGACTAAAACCGTTGATTGTCGCAAGCGCTCCACCGCAAGC
>JBEEMN010000280.1:0-3442 GCA_041192625.1 Armatimonadota bacterium | reverse complement strand
GCAGAAGGCATCGACAAATCTGCGATCAAGATCACACGGGCGAAACAACTTGGAGCCGAGCTCGTCTTCCGAGGCTTTTCAGAGGTTCGTCCCAAGGATGCATCCAGTCCAGAGCTACCGCTCAGCTACGAAAAACTTGCTGGCTGCGCCCCCGTTTGGCGTGACCTCCGCGGGTACCACACACGCTTCGGCGATGTAACTCCGCTAGTGAAAACCGTGGATGACCGCTACGTTATCATGAATGCCGGGGATGAAATGCAGCTGCGCTTCGAAGAAGTTCCTGTGCCATCCAAGGGGCTGGTACGTGACTTTGTGTTCATCGGGGATGGCTGGGAAAAAGATGGAAACATCAACACCACCTTTGGCCAAACGGTGCTTCCGCTCCCGACGCACAGCAAGGCCGATTACCCCAAATTACCGATGACGCTTCAGGATGACCCGGTGTACAACATGCATCCAGAAGACTGGATTGATTACCACACGCGCTATGTGACTCAGCATTGGTTCCACAACGCGCTGCGCGTGCGCGAGGAGAAGCACTAAATGACGCCCGTAACCCCACCGAAGTGGAAGCAGGCAGTTGTCACGCTGGCATTCATTGGCCTACTCTGGGGCTCGGTTGAGCTCAACAAAAAGAATGTCCGCTCAGCAAATGGTCCGACAAAAGCCGATCCACAGGCTGTCGAGCGCTATGGCTTCAAGCTCGAAGATGTCGCAAAGGCATCCGGGATTGACTTCGTTCATCAGCCACCCAAGCTCGACCCGAAGCTCGCCCCGATTCAGGAGCGCGTGGCGGATATGGGTGCGGCAATCGCCGTCTGTGACTTCGACAAGGATGGCTGGCAGGATCTCTACTTCACCAACTCCTTGGAAGATTCGAAGAATGTTCTCTATCGCAACCTCGGGGATGGGACGTTCGAGGAAGTTGCTGGCAAGCTTGGCATCGCGGATGTCAACAAAACCGGCACCGGTGTGTCGATGGGCGCGCTGTGGGGCGACATCAACAACGATGGCTGGGATGACCTGTTGGTCTACAAGTGGGGCGTTTCGCAGCTATTCATCAACAACCAGGGGAAGTCGTTCACCGATGTTACCTCTACGGCAAACCTCCCAAAGTGGATGAACACGAACACGGCGAGTCTGCTCGATTACGACTCGGATGGCAATGTCGACATCCTCCTTTGCGGCTATTTCAACGAAAATATCGACCTCTGGAATCTGGCATCCACGGATATCATGCCGGACTCCCTCGAGTACGCAACAAACGGGACGCCGAAGCATCTGCTGCGTAACCTCGGTGCCGGTAAGTTTGAGGATGTTACCGACAGGGTTGGTTTGCGTAAAAATGCGTGGACACTGGCATCCATTGCAGCTGACCTCCGCGGTACCGGCTATCCGGACATCTTCCTCGCCAATGACTACGGTAAGGCTGAGCTCTGGCGTAACGATGGCGGCAAGCGCTTCACAGACATCGGACAGGAAGCCGTTACCCAACAGCCAAAGTCTGGGATGAATGCTGTGATGGGCGACATTTACAACGATGGCCGCCTCTCCATTCAGGTTTCCAATATTTGGGAAGACAACCTCCTCCAGCAGGGCAATAACGTTTGGGTCCCCAAAGATGGAAACAAGCCCGGCCAGCTCCTCTACGAGAACCAGGCGAACTCGCTCGGCCTCGAAAACGGCGGCTGGAGCTTTGGCGCTCAGTTTGGTGACCTCAACAACGATGGCACTCAGGACATGTATCTTGTAAATGGCTACATTTCCCTCGACCAAAAGCTGTCCTATTGGTATGACTACGCCAAGTTCAGCGTCGGTAATGGATCGCTTATCCGCAAGGCGGAGAACTGGCCTGCTGTGCGTGGTCGCTCCCTTTCCGGCTATCAGCAAAAGCGCGTTTGGACCAATGATGGCGCCGGACGTTTCCAGGAAGTCGGTCAGGCAATTGGTGCGACCGACCTCTATGATGGCCGTGCAGTTGCATTGGTTGACCTCTGGAATCGCGGCGTCCTCGATGTCGTAACAGCCAACCAACGTGGGCCTGTTCTGGTCTACAAGAACACTGTCAAACCAGGTCGCCATTGGATCAAGGTCAATGTGACGGGTTCAAGCAAGGTGAACCGAAGCGCGATTGGCGCGATGGTGACCGTGCATTGGGCGGGGATGAAGCAGACGCAGGTACTTTCCGCCGGAACCGGTTTCTGTGCACAAAACGACCATCGCCTGCATTTTGGTCTTGGAGAAACTACAAATGTTGACAAGATCGAAATTCGATGGCCAGGGGGTAAACTTCAAACACTCGTCAATCCAAAGGTGGATTCGACTGTAGACGTTGTAGAAAGAACTGCATCATGACACCTGCAATCACTATGTCACCTGCGCCTCCGCGTAAGTTTCAAATTGATACTCGCTTCGTGGGGCCCATCCTAATCTCTGCCATCCTCATAATTGGGCACCTCTTTTTTGGCATCCTTGAAGACTGGCGCAAGACGGTTG
Organism: Armatimonadota bacterium; assembly: GCA_041192625.1. Lineage (GTDB taxonomy): Bacteria > Armatimonadota > Armatimonadia > Armatimonadales > Armatimonadaceae > CAIRTT01. The sequence continues at coordinate 946 of JBEEMN010000280.1, read as the reverse complement.
CGTGCTTTAGCACCAGCATCATCATTGAAATGGCCATCGGTTATTTCATTGTTGGACGCCTTCCGCACCTGGCATCGGCTTGGGTTGGCGGCATCAGCTGTGGCATCCTCGTGCGCTCACCGGAGTGGTGGCCGTACTTGGTCGCTCCGTGTATCGCGATCCTGAGCAAATACGTCATCCGCCTCCATGGACGGCACCTCTGGAATCCATCCAACTTCGCCGTTGCTGCGCTTTTGCTGATCGCTCCGCAAACGGTGGCATCGTTGTCGATTCAGTGGGGCAACCACGTCCTTCCGATGATGGTTATATGGCTGTTCGGCGGTGTAATTGTTTACCGTTTGAATCGCTTCCACATTTCTGGAACGTATGTGTTGTTCTTCTTCCTCTTTGCGGCCTTGAGGGCACTGCTGAGTGATGACGCATCCCCGCTGTTGATTCGTGTTCAACAGGAGATTGCTCCGATCACGGGCCCGATGTATCAGCTCTTCGTCCTCTTTATGATTACGGATCCAAAGACGACGATGCACAGCAAGAAGGGGCAGACGATTGTGGCATTCCTCGTAGCGGGTATGGAGTGTCTCCTCCGCTACTTTGGACCGAGGATGGGCTTTGACCATATCGCCACCCACGCCCCGTACTACGCGTTGACGATTATGGGTCCAAGTAGCAACCTGTTGGAGATTCTCTGGAATCGTAAGGCTAAAGCGCCAACAGGTGGCATTTCGCCGACGCCAGCGGCTGCCTAACTTGACCAGCGGCTGACCGCTACAAGATACAAGACCCGGGGGACTTCTCTCGGGTCTTTTCTTATCTGTTGCTTATCTGTAACAACGAAGTCACTGCTGACAGCAGGTCTGGGTAAATGCCATCTGGAGGCGTTGGGAAGTACTTTGTTTGCAGGGCATCTTCTGCGGTACGCTTTCCACCCAGAATCAGGTGAAACGCA
>JBEEMN010000279.1:0-3455 GCA_041192625.1 Armatimonadota bacterium | reverse complement strand
CACGGGAGCGTGGGCTCTCGATGTAACCGATGGCTCATCTGATGTCAGCATCAGCAAGTGTAAATTCGTTGACCTCGGGGCTGGGGGCATCAAGCTTGGTGAGACTTCCTACCGCGCAGATGCATCTAAACAGACACATGGCATCACGATTCAGGACACGTTGATCGCACACGGTGGACGTATCCATCCGGCAGCAGTCGGCATTTGGCTTGGCCACGCGCATCATAATGTCATCGACCATAACGACATCACCGACTTCTATTACACGGCTATCTCTCCAGGGTGGAGCTGGGGTTATGAGCCAAGCGGTGCGCATCATAATGAGATTTCGTGGAATCGCATCACCAATATTGGCCAGTCCGTGCTGAGCGACATGGGCGGCATCTATACGCTTGGCGTGAGTCCGGGGACGGTTTTACATCACAATTGGATTTCCGATATTCAAAGCGTTGACTATGGTGGCTGGGGCATTTACTTTGATGAAGGCTCAACGGGGATTGTTGCCGAGAACAATATCGCCGTACGGACCACGAGCGCGCCTTTTCATCAGCACTATGGAAAAGACAATGTCGTTCGGAACAATATTCTTGGATTTGGTATCGAGGCTCAGCTGATGCGGACGCGGCCGGAACCACACTTGAGCTTTACGATTGAGCGGAATGTGGTGATTTGGTCGGATGGCCCTCTTCTTGGATCAAACTGGTCAGGCGAGCCTGTTAAGAACTTTATGGTTGGCAAGAACATTTACTGGAACATCAAAGGTGTGGCTCCAAAGCTTGCTCCCGGGGATACAGGTAGCATTATCGCCGATCCGAAGTTCAGGAATGCTGCCAACGATGACTTCCGCGTCGACGATAGCTCGCCGGTAAGCAAAGTCGGGTTTATCCCATTTACGCTCGATGCAGCCGGCCGTCGCAATGAAAAGCGCTATGCTGCTGTCGTCCGAAGGGCTTGGCCAAGCAGCAGAGAGAAGTAAGCAGCGATGGCTATACGCTAGCATCCTGACAACAAGAGATCTATCACGGATTGAAAATAGTCTAGATTTTCATCTATCCTTAATCCTTTGTGGCTAGGGTGATAAGTATGAAAAAGGTACTTGTCTTCACCCTTTTGGCGATGTCGGTTCCGATTACACTCCTCGCATCCCGTGCAGGTCAGCCGCAGTCAAAAACCGATGCTGTTGCAGAGGTCTTCAAGCCCTTTGCGCCGAGTGTCAAGACAAGGGCATCGGAGACGCAGTTCTTTGTCGAATCGGATGGGATGCCAGACCACCGCTTGATGGTTGGGATCACGGCTTGGCAACAGCAAGTCCCGATTCCGCAGCGCTATACCGGCTCGAATGCGTGGCAGTTTCCGCTAACTCCTGTCGTTGCGGAAAACCCATTGTCTGCCAAGGATCACTTTTTCCGCGGAGCAATTGCAATCGCCGCGAATGGCGTGCCGATTTTTAATCCCATCAAGAACGATGGCCGTACAGACACATTTTTGGCTGGTGAGCTGGATGAGTTTGGTGGGCATTCGGGTCAAGCGGATGACTACCATTACCATATTGCGCCCCTGCACTTACAGGACAAGATTGGCAAAGGTAGGGCTCTAGGTTATGCCCTCGATGGCTATCCGCTTTACGGATTGACGGATGCTGATGGCTCGACGCCAAAGGATTTGGATAAGTTTAACGGCCATAGTCATGGCTCACTTGGCTACCATTATCATGCGACCAAAGGCTATCCCTACATTAATGGTGGATTCCATGGGCAAGTTACCGAGCTGGGTGGACAGGTCGACCCACAGCCGCGTGCGATGGGAGTCCGTCCAGCGACGCCTCCGCTACGCGGAGCAAAAATCACTGGGTTTACGAAACCCAAGCCTGGAGCCTATTCGCTCACCTACACAGTGAGTGGTGAGACCCGGCGCGTTGATTATGCCGTCGAATCGGATGGTAGCTGGCTGTTCAATTATGTTGATGGCAACGGTGATGGCGTCAAAGAGTATTTCCAGCCGCAACGTGATCCTGTTCAGGGTGGCGGTGGGCGTCGTGGGCAAGGCGGTGGCGGTGGAGGACAAGGCGGTGGTCAGGGCGGCGGGCGTCGTGGGCAAGGTGGTGGTGGTCGTCAATCTGGAGGCGACCAACAAGGACGTGCTGGAGAGCGGGACCAGCGCGGTCAGGGGGAGCCTGGCCAGAATGGCCGGCCTCCCCAGACTGACCAAGTCACAAGGTCTGTACCTGAACCAGATGCCCCAGCCAGCAAGCTAAAGCTGACCAGCCCTGTCGTTGGACAAGATGGGATGCTCCCAGCGAAGTTCACTTGTGATGGCATGGGCATTTCCCCTCCCGTTGCATGGACCAACGCTCCAGATGGAACCAAGGGATATGCAGTCTTGATGCATCACAACCCACCGGATGGAAGCACTCACGTCTACTGGGTACTCACAGGACTTGATGGCAACATCACCAAGCTCGCGGAAAATGCGATGGGCGTTGGGCAAGTAGGAGCGAACACTGTCAATCGAAACTTGGGATACGCGCCGCCCTGCTCCAAGGGACCCGGTCGTAAATCGTATTACATTACCGTTTATGCTCTCAAGGAAGTCTGGAAACCAAAGGAAGGTGAGCGACTTACCCGTGACAGCTTGCTGACAGGAATCAAAGGTCTTGTCCTAGGAAAATCTGTTCTCGAAGTTGGTTATGCCCGCCCGGATAGCGCAGGAGAAAAGAAGTCACAATGAATCATCGAAAAGTCGTAACAGGCCTCTTCGTTGGTGCTACGTTAATGGTATCGGCGGGAGTTTATAGCAGATCATTTCATCAACAACGCGGTGCGCAGCCGGGAGTAGTCAAGCCTGAGATGTCTGACACCATCACCGCGACAGTTTATGCTGACAACTGGTTTGCGATGTACATCAATAGCAAGTTAGTCGCCGTTGACCCAATTGACTTCCTTCCACACAATGTGGTCAAAGTCGACATTCTGCCTGAGTACCCAATGACCATCGCGATTGTGGCGAAGGACAATGCGGATCCGAAAACTGGCTATGAATATGGAAACCGCGTCGGGGATGCCGGCATTGTCGTGAAATTTTCCGATGGCACTGTGAGCAATGCATCCTGGAAGGTGCAACGGATCTCCAGTGGCCCCCCAGTGAAGACTGTTCCGTTTCCAACCGGTTGGGAGATGCCTACCTTTGATGACAGTAAATGGGAGAGCGCGACTGTTTACTCAACGCAACGCGTCAACCCAAAGAAGCCTTACTACGATTATGACTTCATGGGAGCCAGCTTTGTTTGGACCACGGATTTGGATACAGACAACACGATTCTGCTACGCACAAAGGTCGAAAAGCCTGGCTGGAACAAGCGGTGGAATACAAAACCTGACCTCGATATTTCAGGCGCTCAAGTAAAGTCCTAAGCCTAATCTGACGGTATCAGGTATGCTCATCGGCAACACCAATGT
>JBEEMN010000278.1:0-3470 GCA_041192625.1 Armatimonadota bacterium | reverse complement strand
TGCCATCACCTGCAGTACCGGATCCGGTGAATCCGAAGATGTATTGGTCGGTGGTTGTGTTGTTCACATCAAAGGATCCACCGAATGCAATTTGGCTACCTGCAGCGTTGTTGATCGCGGACAGTCCAGCAGCATTGAAGTTGAACTTGATGATCGAGTTGTTGCCAGGATTGGATGCAAATGTGATGCTTCCAAAGTCTGTACCGCCACGGAGGTCATTGTAAACGGATGTCAATCCGGTTCCACCATTACGGAGTGTGTTGATGTCCGTTGCGATGCTCGAGATCGTAAACGTACGGCCAGTCATATCAGCCGCGTTTGGAATCCCTGTTCCACCGTTGGTGATATTCAAGACAGCACTTGTGTACGTGTCGGTACCCGCGAGGGTTGGAATATTGAAAACGAAGAAGGATCGGTACTGAACATCATCAAAGCTGTCGTATCCAGCGATGTATGAATCATTCCCTGCAGAGTGATCGCCCAAATTTGAGTAGCTACCACGATCCGATGTGTTGCTGAAAAGCAACTGCGCGTTTGCCGCAGAAACGGAGAGTGCTGCAATTCCGAGTGCAATCGCACCGCGAACTCCGAACTCAGTAATTTTATTCATTTCCATCAACCTCTTAGTCTCACCAAATCATCAGACACACTATTAGCATGAACCCGACAGAAATACTGTCCCTACTCTACACCGGGTCATCATCTATTGGCAAATTGAAAATGGGTTTTTATTGGTGAGTCAGAGGGATTGTCTATATGCATATTTCAATACCCCGCAGGGTGGTCTTTCAAAACTATTCTCAAATGTGATCGACATCACAGGTACACCACATCAAGCGATGCCAGAGCATAATGAAAGGCATCATGGCACTCTCTGGAATGGCTGTTCTTGTAATCGATGTTCAGCGCTATTACACCGAATCGACATCCCCGCTTGTACTGTTTACAGAGGCTCTGTATCCGGGTGGCACGGCCTATATCCATCAGCGATTGGATTCTTTGGTAATCCCCAACATTGCCCGAATTCTTTCCGCTGCACGTATGTCCAGTGTGCCAGTCATCTATGCAAGGCTTTGCGGAACCCAGGATGACCGGGGCGATCTCCACCGTAATTTTCAGGAATTTGACCGGCTGGCCTTTGCGCAGACCGGGATGCATGTCTATCCTCTCGCATCCGAACCGCTGGCAGATGTCGACCTCCGAATTGCACCGCTCAAGAACGATATCGTCATCAACAAAACCGGCTACAGTGCCTTCCACGAAACAGGCCTCCACGAGCTCCTGCAATCGAAAGGGATTGGCACGCTGGTGGTGGCTGGACTTACGACGAGTCAGTGCGTCAACTCATCCGCACGTGCAGCATCCGATTCTGGATTCGTAACGGTAATGGTTGAGGATGCCCAGGCAGACTACGACCGAAGTGATCATCAGGCAGCACTCCTCGCCAGCGAGCCGATAACGGGGCAGGGTATTTCAACATCGCAGGTAATCGAGATGATTTCGTAAAGGTCTCGATGCGCGGCTGCCGTGGTTTGTTTTCTACATCAAAAAAGAAACCCCCTCTCCCAGCGTTAGGAAGAGGGGGCAGATTCTAAGTCCGTTAGGGTAGCGACTACTTCTTGAGGTTGTAGAAGCTTGCTAGGCCATCGTAGCGGGCGGTTGCGCCGAGCTGCTGTGCTGGATTCCTACATCAAAAAAATAAACCCCCTCTCCCAAGTTTTGGAAGAGGGGGCAGATTCTAAGTCCGTTAGGGTAGCGACTACTTCTTGAGGTTGTAGAAGCTCGCAAGGCCATCGTAGCGGGCGGTTGCGCCCAGTTGCTCTTCGATGCGAAGCAGCTGGTTGTACTTTGCGACCCGGTCCGACCGGCTAGGCGCGCCAGTCTTGATCTGACCACAGTTGGTAGCAACTGCGAGGTCTGCAATCGTCACATCCTCGGTCTCACCAGAGCGGTGCGACATGATCGCCGTGTAGCCTGCACGCTTTGCCATCTCGATGGACTCCAATGTCTCGGTCAGGGTGCCAATCTGGTTGACCTTGACGAGGATGGAGTTGCCAAGTCCACGCGTGATGCCATCGGACAGGCGCTTGGTGTTCGTGACAAAGAGGTCATCACCGACGAGCTGAACCTTGCCGCCAAGGGCATCCGTGAGCATCTTCCAGCCCTCGAAGTCATCCTCAGCCATTCCATCTTCAATCGAAATGATTGGGTAGTTCGCCGCGAGGTCTGCCCAGAAAGCAACCATCTCATCACGTGTCTTCATGATGTCGGACTTCCAGAAGTAGTAGCTACCCTCTGCGCCCTTATGCTTTGCTTCTTCGTAGAGCTCAGTTGTCGCAGGGTCCATTGCAATCTGAATCTGGTCACCAGCGGTGTAGCCAGCCTTTGCAATCGCTTCCATGATGACATCCAGGGCTTCCTGGTTGCTCTTGAGGTTTGGTGCGTAGCCACCTTCATCTCCAACAGATGTGCTGTAGCCCTTGCCCTTGAGGACGGACTTCAGTGCGTGGAAGATTTCGGTTCCCCAGCGAAGGCCTTCAGAGAATGTCTCAGCACCAACAGGCATCACCATGAATTCCTGAAGGTCGACCGAGTTGTCTGCGTGCTTGCCACCGTTGATGATGTTCATCATCGGGACTGGGAGCTGGCGTGCGCTTACGCCACCGACGTAGCGGTAGAGGGGGAGGCCGAGCTCTTCAGCGGCTGCCTTTGCAACTGCGAGGGAAACGCCAAGGATAGCATTTGCGCCGAAGTTTGCCTTGTTATGGGTGCCATCCAGCTCGAGGAGGAGGTGGTCGATGGCGGTCTGCTCGAGGGCATCCATGTCGATCAGCTCAGGAGCGATGTCCTCATTTACATGGTCGACAGCCTTCTGGACACCTTTGCCCAGGTAGCGCGACTTATCGCCATCACGGAGCTCGACCGCTTCGTGTGCACCGGTGGATGCGCCACTTGGAACGGCTGCACGGCCGACAACGCCGCTCTCGAGGTAGACATCCACCTCAACGGTCGGATTGCCGCGGGAATCAAGGATCTGCCGGGCTTGGATTGAATCAATGGTACTCATATATGGACCTTCTTTATGGCGGTTAACAGTTGCTTTTGAATACGTAATGCGCCAGAAAATGGGGCTTTTACAGCCTCGTGATTATACCGTGGAGGGGCTATTCGAGATTAAGACACCAGCCCGACCGTCATCTTCACTGGTTATTGAGGCGTCGGCACGCCATCGACAGCCACCATCGCCGCCGCAACCCTTGCCCGCTCCCGTAGCGCATCCACATCGTCGCCAACCGCGCCGTAGGTGAGCACGACACCCATCCGGCGGTACTTGCGCGTGGATGGCTTTCCAAACAACCGGATGTCCGTTGTTGGCTTTGAAATTGCATCCGCAACACCCGTGATCACCGGAGGCTGTGGGCCACAGCCACTCGCGAGAATCACAGCGCTGGCACCGGCACGCTCTGCCG
>JBEEMN010000277.1:0-3471 GCA_041192625.1 Armatimonadota bacterium | reverse complement strand
GTCACGTCGTAGGTGATGGTGTAGGTGTCAGATTTTCCTTGATCACCGCCTGCGAGAACAATTCCAGAACCTAAATGTCGAAGCGTCGGCAATGTTGATGTCAGTGACGCAGGCAAGAGCATCGTGAATGGATGTGTCCGCTTTCGACTCTCAGACATCCACAATGAAAACTCAGCATCAGGGTTGACCTTTGTTGTCTGCGTGATTTGATTCTCTAGCGTCGCAACTTTGAACTTGCCAACAGTGTGGTTACCGCCAAAATCCTGGTGGATGGTGATACGTACTCGTTTTCCCGCTGCAATGGATTGTTTCAGGGTTAGATCTATGTACTGATCACGGCGCCAATCCCGACTTGGGTCATGGATGGCCCAGCCTGACCTTGGATCGTTGTCGATCACACCGGATGCAGAGAATCCTTGCTGCTCTGCTGATGCCTTTGCCGAGCGGATGTCGACCTTCTTGCCATCAGCCTCTACCTCAATACCCGTGATGACAAAGTTGCCGTGGTCTGTACGTCCCGGTCCAGCATTGCCCGCTGTGAGAGCCGTGATTCGTAAGGCATTGGTAGTGGAACGTGATGAAACATCGATTGAATATGTATCCGTTGGAGACGTGATGCCACTAGCGCTGATTGTTCCATCCGAGTTTACGGACAATTTGGCTTTCTGGGCATTCACTGACTGGACATCTAGAGGTCCTTCAATACGTGATGTAACAGGATTCCATTGACTAAAAATATCGGCTCTTAGCGACTTTGCCTGCGCTTGATTGGACTTGATGGTCTTCTTCTGAGCATCCGTATAGGCAGCGAATTCTGGTTCATCTGCGTTGTTGAGGTAAGCAAACAATCGGTAGTAATCCGTATGCGTGATCGGATCGAACTTATGTGTATGGCATTGGGCACACCCGACTGTTAGGCCTAACCAAGTGGTACCCGTGGTTGCCGCCCGGTCTACAACCGAAAGGAAGCGGTATTCATTTGGGTCGATACCACCTTCTTCATTCATCATCGTATTACGATGAAACCCAGTCGCAATGCGTTGTGCGTCCGTTGGGGAAGGGAGCATATCTCCAGCTAACTGCTCAATCGTAAATGCTTGGAATGACTTATCGCTATTGAATGCGTTGATCACGTAGTCACGCCAGGGCCACATCGTCCGCGGGCGATCCTTTTCATAGCCATTTGTATCGGCATACCGGGCAACGTCCATCCACTTACGCGCCCAGCGCTCGCCATAACTTGGTGCTGCCAGCAGCTTATCAACCTGACGCTCGTAGGCATCCGGTTTGTTATCTGCGAGAAAAGATGCAATCGTCGATGGGGTTGGAGGCAGGCCGGTGAGATCGAGGGAAACGCGACGAAGGAGGTCTAACTTCGTTGCTTGACCGGCGTGTTTAAGACCAAGGCGTGTTTGGCGTCTACGTACGATGGAATCAATAGGGTGACCTGCTGCTGCCGGCATTTTAGCAGCTTGCGGAGGGATGAAGGCCCAATGTTGTTTGTATTGTGCTCCGGTAACTATCCACTGCTCTAGGAGTTTAATCTGTTGCGTGCTAAGCGGTTTATTTGTCGTAACCGGGGGCATCAGCAGAGCACCCGTCGTATGCACTCTTGTTGTCAACTCTGACGTGAGCGGCTTACCGGGAGTTATTGCACGTTTTCCACTTGCGAGTAGCTTAGTGGCACCTTCGAAGGTGTCGAGACGCAAGCCTGCGGCTCGCTGTTTGTCATCCGGACCATGGCATTTCAGGCAGTGATTCGAGAGGATTGGCCGGATGTCACGGTTGAAGTCAATCGGTGACACGCTTGGTTTTGGCAAAGTACCTGAAATCGTAAGCAGGCCAAAAACGAACGAAAATGTAATTCCAAACATCATAGTCAAATGCCGATGCTCCCCAGGTGGGTATTTCCGCATCCAGGCAGTGTAAGTCCTGCAAAACTCTGCAGAACTTACACATTTAGACTAACTTATTCGGGATTAGGCACCAATCGCATCAAGGATAAGCGATGCTCCTCCGAAGATTCCAGCATCATCACCGAGCTCCGCAGGCACAATCGGACAGACATCGACCATCGTCCTGATTCCATTGGCTCGTGTTGCTCTTCTGATTGGGTCGAGGATGAGGTCACCCGCACCGGCAACGCCGCCACCAATCGTGATCATTTCGGGGTTCAGCAAGTTAATGATGGACGCGATGCCAAGACCAATGAAATAGCCTGTTTCATCAAAGGTTTCGATCGCGACTTCATCGCCAGCAATTGCCGCATCCGAAATCATTTTAGGTGTGAGGAAGTGCCAGTCTTGTTCCGCAAGAATGGTCTTTCGGCCCGCACTGATTTTCCGTGCACATCGCTCAACGATTGCTGAGATTTGTCCCATGGCCTCTAGAGAACCAAAGGCCGCTGCGCCACCGCGGTTGCCGGCAGCGATGATGATATGTCCAATCTCGCCGGCTCCGCCTGTCGCTCCGGTCCAAAGCTTCCCGTCAAGGATGATCCCGCCGCCAATCCCGGTGCCAAGGGTAACCATCACCATATTGCGAACTGCTTTGCCGGCGCCAAAACGGAACTCGCCGAGTGCTGCGACATTGGCATCATTGCCCATCAAAACCGGTAGCTCTGTAGCCGCGCTGACTTTCTCTGCCAGGGCAACGTTGAGATACTGCTGGCCGTTGTCGTAGAAGTTTGGAGCCCACAGCACATGCGTTCCCTGAGGATTGATATGTCCTGGAACACCTATACCGAGACCCGCTATTTTGTCTTTGGGGACACCAGCTGCTGAAATAGCCTGTGCAACGGCATCCGCTATTTGAGCCACGGTTTTATCAACGCCTTCCATCGCATGGGATGGAGCACGGCCGCCACCAAGAGATTGTCCACTTCGGTTCAGGACTGCGGCTCTTACATTGGTCCCGCCTAAGTCAACGCCGATTACAAACTCCGCTGCGCTATTCCAACTCAAGTTCTGCCTCCACTGAGTCTCCATCTAGTTACTCGATGGGAGTAAACATGAGCCTCGGGCGAAGTATCACATTTTGGCTATCCGGATGTCAATCAAGGTTAGAGGGATCGGCGCATTTAGGGGCATTGAGATGTGACAAAACGCCCGGTTATGTTCGGTGCTCACCAAACAAATACAGGGTGTGATGAATTCCACAGGGTGCAGACTAAGAAAGACTTCGCGAAATGCCGATGCGCGGTTTGACAGTCGGCATCCCGCGCCCTAAAATCGACCTATTAACAATACCGGGTGGAGACTCAGTGGAGGACCGATGGAGTCCCCGTGGAGTCTTGATGGAGACCCGGTGGAATGCGGGTGGATTCACCCGCTATATAGGATAAGCGTACACCAAATTGGCATTTCGAGGAGAACATTACCACGCAGTGGACGACAAGGGAAGAGTAATCATTCCCTTGAAGTTTCGCAGCGAACTTGGTGCCACATTTGTGATCACCAAAGGCGTTGGTGG
>JBEEMN010000276.1:0-3473 GCA_041192625.1 Armatimonadota bacterium | reverse complement strand
CATCCCCGCCGGCTTAGACTGGGATCTCTGGCTTGGCCCGACCGCGCAGCGCGATTTTTACCGTGACTACCTTCCGCTGAAGTGGCGTGCGTTCTACGATTTTGGGAGCGGGATGCTTGGCGATTTTGGCTGTCATACCTTTGACACGCCGGTCTGGGCGCTCGACCTCGACCCGCCGACGGTTGTTGAGTGCCTCTACCGGACGGCATCCCTGGATGGCCTGATCCCAACATCGAGCCATATCCGCTTCCACTTCCCGGCGAAGGGCAAGCGCGGACCGGTGGTGCTTGACTGGTTTGATGGCGCAGGCGATTGGAGCCGCGCGGGTTCCTTTGAGACATTTGGCGTCGACAAGGATGAGCTTAACGGCAATGCTTGTTTAATGCTGGGGACGAAAGGCATCCTTGGCTGCGGCACGCACGCCGGTCAACCAACGCTATATCCGGAACCAGTTCAGTCAGCGTGGCAAGCTAGCCCGCCGCCTAAAACGATTGCCCGGGTCCAAGGTGGTCCATTCCGCGAGTGGATGCGGGGGATCAAGGGCGAGGGCCCTGAGCCTGCATCGAATTTCTCCGTTTCTGCAAACCTCACGGAGATTATCCTGCTGGGCGTCCTCGCGCAGCGCTTCAATACCCGGATTGAGTGGGATGCCAAAGCTGGTCGCATCAAGAACCATCCCGAGCTAAACGCATTTGTAAAAGAGCCGGCCCGCGCTGGTTGGCGCTTTGGAGAAAACGTATGAGACAAAATCGCACTTGGACAGACCCTGCGGCGGCCCGCCGCGAAGACCCCGATTTCATGATGCAAGGCGAGTATACGGGTCGCGGATTTGGGCTCCAGCTGGTGGCGCTGGGCGGTGGCAAATTCGATGGCTATCTCCTCGATGGCGGACTCCCCGGGGCTGGCTGGGAGCCTGGAAGGTCGCGTACGCTCCTAAAGTCAGATGAGGCCATCGAGCGGATTAAGTCGCTCAAGCGGGTTGAGCGCAAGAGCCCGACGCTTGGCAAGAAGGCTCCCCGTGGGGCGGTTGTGCTCTTTGATGGCCGTTCGGCGGATGCGTGGGAGCGCGGCAAGGTTGAGGGTGGGTTTTTACAGGCATCGGATGCGATCACAAAGCAGCGCTTCGGTGGCTACTCGCTCCATTTGGAGTTCCGTACTCCGTATATGCCGGCCGCCCGTGGGCAGGCGCGTGGCAACAGCGGTGTGTATCACAGCGGTCGCTGGGAGACGCAGGTACTCGACTCGTTTGGTCTGGATGGCCGTGATAACGAATGCGGCGGCATTTATTCGATTGCCCAGCCACGGCTGAACATGTGTCTTCCGCCGCTTGCGTGGCAGACCTATGATGTCGACTTCACGCCGGCGACCTTTGATGCAAGTGGTCGGCGAACGGCATGGGCGCGTATCACCGTCCGGCTCAATGGTGTGCTGGTGCATGAAAACCTTGAGCTGACCAAGGACTTTACGACATCTGCGCCGCTAAGTAATCCACTCGATGGTCCCACGGGCCCGATCTACTTACAAAACCATGGGGACTCGGTGGTGTATCGCAACATCTGGCTGGTGCCGCAGAAGTAGTTTCGATAGATGTGTATGCCTACGGCGATGCGCTGTAGGCATACACATCAATCTAGCGTCATGGCTCAGGTGTGTAGGTTGCGGTCGCATCGCGCGGTATCGCAAAAAAGTACGCACCAACACGGGCTCTTTCGCCGCGAACCCGCGCTCCCTTTGGCGGTTCGACATAGAAGTCGATGACAGCTTTTCCGCGGACAGTGGATGAACGTGAGCGTAGCTCACCTTCCGGTGGGCCGCTTGTTGTCCAGCTCACCAGTACGACTTGCTCCGTCTTGAAGTCGATACCCTTTAGCAGCTTCGCGAGCCACGGGAAATCCCCAAGCTGCTTGCGAAGCGCGGCAGCGCTGGTCCACGTGGTGACCTTTCCTAGCCCTCCGTGCTCGAATATAAACCCGGTGTGCATGTCTCCCTTATCCAGTCTTCGAATCCGGTCACGTAGTGGCTTTGCTTGAAAGTGCGTGTACATAGCTGTGTTACGCGCGTGAGGAAGCATTTGTTACATCGATGTTCTTGCGCTGTATTCCTTGCGCAAATCTACGTTCCACTAGGATGTAGAAAATCGTCGAGATGACAATCACAATCGGCAGCGCAACCACCATGCAAATCACAAAAGAATAGGTATCCGGCAGCTTCAAAACGGCCTTGACGGTTCCGCCGATGCCCCAAGTGATGCGTTGATGCAAGAGGTACATCGAGTAGCTAATCGTTCCGAGGAAGACCAAGCTTTTGGTTTTCATAAAGCTTGCGAACGGATGTGGTTTGACGAGGAGTGCGACGAGGAGTGCTAGTGCGATGGTTGCAAATGCGATTTCGAGGGGCAAGACAGAGCTCGTCACGAAGGTCGCTTGGCTGAGGATGAGCAGGCAGGCTGCAACCGGATAGAGCGACCAATGCAGTATTCTTTCCTGTTTGTGGTGGTAGGCCGCGATGGCCATCCCGAATCCAAACTGAAACAACCTCTCAAGCACGGAAAACTCACCGACCATGTGCCATTGATGTGGGAGCAGCGTGGGCCATGAGAGGTGCCAGCACACCGAGATGAAAGCCATTAAGGCGATGGTTACGAAGATGCCAAACCTGTTGACAAGTTTCAGAGCAAGTGGGAAGAGGAGATAGAGCTGGGCTTCGACGCCGAGCGACCAGTAGACGCCTTGAATCCCGAAGAGTGTTGTTGGATGGAAGGAGTGCGTGAAGGTTAGGTGTGAAAACAGCTGGAAGAAGGACAGTGGTGGGTCAGCAATGGCTGGCATATTCAGCTTTTTCATCAGCACATTCGCAAGCACGGGTGCTAGCACAATGAACAAAATGCTGACGTAGTACGCTGGTGCGATTCGCCAAAACCTCCGAATGAACCATTGTTTCGGTTTGAAGCGTTCCGGGTGATGTAGGACTGGCCAATACAAGCAGAATCCACTGAGAATGATGAAGAGATCGACACCCAGATTGAAGTGACTCAGGACATTGCCTACCGGTAATCCGGAAACGACCCAGGAGTGCTTTCCAGCGTATTCCCAGGCATGAAAAATGAAAACCATTAGCATCGCGATGGCTCTCAGGCCATCCAGTGCGGGTAACTTTGGCGTCCCGGATGCGGTGCGCGATGTTGACACGATGCCGGAAACAGGTTCTATGATTGTCAGCCATGTTTTTTTCACATAGTGTTCAAATGGCGTACTTGTTTTGTGCATTACGGTTGGTTTACTCGTGCGGCTGTTTGCGCGTGGGGTTCTCGAAGGCGCATAACCCGTGCCCACGTGTTGATTGAACATGCCTAAGGTTGTCGTGAGTGTATTGTCTTCGGGCGTAACGGTGCAATAAATAGCTTAACGATTGAGAACTCTGCGGAGCGGCGAACCGCCGTGTCCGCCCGAACCTACTTGGATTTGACATTATGG
>JBEEMN010000275.1:0-3481 GCA_041192625.1 Armatimonadota bacterium | reverse complement strand
CTGCTCCAGCTGCGCCGCGCTGTGCACGCGCGCGTTGCCGGCATGCGGGCGCAGCTCCGCCACCGGACGCAGCAGGATCTTCGCCGCCATCCAGGGGAGCGTCATGATGCCATCCGGTTTGCAGGTGGTTTGCAGGGCAGCGGCCCGGCGGGGGACAAGAAGAGCGGCTCCTGGTTCTCCTATGGGGGCGAGCGCATCGGGCAGGGCCGCGAGGCCACCCACTTCGAGTTTTACCTGTTCGGGGATGGGAATGGTCTTCAGGGCGTAGTAATCGCTTTCCGAACGCGGCTTTTGTGCCTGTGCAGGCAGGAGGGAGGTCGTCAACTGCATTAAAACCAGCGACAGCATGATCGTTTTGTGGGAGCGTATGTGGCAAAATCGTTGCATACAATCCTCCCGTTGAAGGCGGAACACGCATCGCCACCAAAGACATCCTGATTTTTGGTGGCCTCTTGGCCGCGGTTTTGATAACGCTCTTCATCTTCCGTGAGCGACTCCTCGCCAAACAGGCGTTGGAGCAGCTAAAAGCCGTCAGCATGGGTGGCTACGATGACTACCGACAAATGCCCATCGATGACGAAGATGAATTTTTCGTCGCGCCAAAGCAAACCCCCGAAACCTTGCATGGCTATGAAAGCCTCTCAATAGGCCAGAAGTTGCTCCATATTGGTCTCCGCGTAGGTTTGATTGGCCTCACACTTGTCCTCCTCAGAGTCGATGGTCCGTGGCTGTTCAACGAGGCTCGGGATGCTGTCGATCGGCCGATTTCACTGATCATGGACCTCCCACGTGGATATTGGATGTCGGCATCCGTTGCAGCTCCATGGCAAATCCTGAGTTTTGCGGCGCTTGTGAGCAGCGTCTTCACCTGCCTCCTGATGCCTCCGCGCCTTCAGGACAAAGTAACCTTCAACACATGGCTTGGGTTTGTGGTTGGAGCCATCATCCTCATCCTAGGCACTGTGGGCCACGCACCAACGGTAACATTCTCAGCGCTTACCTTTGTCCTAGTGCTTACCGCGCGGTCATCCGGGCACCTCCACGGAAAACGTCTCTTTCCAATCTCACTGGTGATGGTTCTCCTCTGCATCCCGCTTCCCGAATCCCTGCTTGCATCGTGGCACGGGATGCTAAAGGTGTCCGCATCACCCGCCACCATTAAGCTCCTCCTGATCGCGGAAGCTACCCTTGGTGTTGTCCTCGGGTTGTTGATGGGGATTGCATCGATGCGGCGGGTCTACAAGCCTCGCGCCAAAGCGAACATCAATGACATCGTTCTCATTGCATCCATCCCCTTAATGGCAATCGTTGTGGGTGTTGCGACAGCGCAGGCAAAACAGGTCCGTGCACAGGCAAGCTGGATTCCGGTCCCCCCGCTTGCGATTGCAGGCTACCTTGCAACTGAACAGCCATTTGGGACCCGCTACAGTGAGATGATCGGCAATCCCAAAGGAAGCGTCTACGTTTACCAGTTGGCGAATGCTCCTGAAGTTGCACTTACGATTGTCTCGGGCGCTCACCTCGATGCGTATCACGACCCAACGGTCTGCATGGCACAGGGAGACTTCACCTTCGCAGGACAAATCCCAAGTAAAGGGAATGCGAAAGTCCGCAGGATGATCTTCCGGAGCACCTCCACACCCCAAAAGCGCATCATCATGGACTACTGGGAGCAGGAGCAAAGCGGGCACATCGAGACGATGTCAAAGATGGGCCGTGTAAGAAACCTGCCAAGTCGGATCCTAAAGGGTGTTCGACAGGTGATGGGCGGATCGCCTACCGTCATCGTTCGCCTGCATGCAGCCTGTACATCCGATAATGCTTGCAGAGCGATCGAGGAGAAACTCGATACCTTCAGTGGCAATATCCAGCAGAATCTGAAGTAGTCAATCTAGCCCGCCCTCTAAGTAACCAAGCTGCACCTGGAGTAACAATCATGCGTCAACGTCTCTTTGTAACCGCCAAGATTCACCGTGCAACGGTCACGGATGCCAATGCTGACTACAAGGGCTCTATTGCCATTTGCCCGGAGCTTATTGCGGCCGCGGGTTTGATGAAGTTTGAGCTGGTTCACATCAATAATGTCAATAATGGCAATCACTGGGAAACGTATGTGATCCCGGGAGACCCGCAGAGCATTGTCCTAAACGGTCCGCCGGCACATCTTTTCTCGCGCGGAGACATAATTGTCATCAACCGCATCGAGCATATTCCAGTCACGGAGCTCGGAGACATTACACAAACGGTTGTGTATGTGGATGCGGAAAACAAGGTAACGCAGACGACCTGTACACCGAGTCTATAGAAACCAAAAACCGGACAGATTACTCTGTCCGGTTTTCCGATCGGGGCGACATGATTCGAACATGCGACCTCAACATCCCAAATGTCGCGCGCTACCAACTGCGCTACGCCCCGATAACGAGCGTCATTATATCGAGCAGAATGTGGCATCGCAAAACATTTGTCTCCTGATTCTCCAGAGAAGATGATTTTTCTTCTTTTGACAGAGAGATGGTTCAAACGGCTGGGCAAACGAATACCGTTTACACGCAGAACGTTGCACCCCTTGAGGTTTGTCTAGTTTCATCAACAAACACACAACGACAACACCCACGTATTAGCTTCACACAAATGACAAAGACCCTGAAACCGTTTGGCTTCAGGGTCTTGTGCATCACTCAAAAATGAAATACCCTTACGGCTTCCAATCAGCGACAAAGACATTCGTCTCGTGATCCTTGCCGTTACGATTCGAACCCCAAACCAGCTTCTTGCCATCCGGTGAAAACATCGGGAAGGAATCAAACTGACGTCCGTACGTAACCTGCTCCAGGCCACTCCCATCCAGATTGATCAGATAAAGATCAAACGTACGCCGCTTTGGGTCACCCATATTGGATGCAAACACCAAGCGGTTACCATCCGGGGTGAAGTACGGCGCAAAGTTCGCAGCACCATTACTCGTAATCTGCTTTGCATCTGTGCCATCGGCATTTGCCATCCAAAGCTCCATCTGGCTCGGACGCACAAGATCCTGCTCGAGCAAGCGCTTGTAGTCAGCAATCGCCTCAGGCGTCTTTGGCAACCCAGCGCGCCAAACCAACTTCTTGCTGTCTGGGCTAAAGAATGCACCCCCATCGTAGCCAACACGATTGGTGATCCGCTTGACATCCGTGCCATCCGGCTTCATCGTATACAGCTCGAGATCGCCATCCATCGTGGATGTAAACACAACACGCTTACCATCTGGGCTAACAGTCGCCTCGGCGTTATAGCCAACCTTCTTGCCCAGCTCAACCTTCTTTGGGAACAGCGGCGTCAGGTTCGTACCATCGGCGTTTGCCTTCCAAATGGCATAGCTTGGAAAAATCGGCCAGACATAGCCAAGCGAGCGGTCCGGGTCTTGTGGAATCTCAGGTCCAAACCCGTGCGTGGATGCGAAGATAACCTGCTTATCACCCTTTAGGAAATAGCCGCA
>JBEEMN010000274.1:0-3484 GCA_041192625.1 Armatimonadota bacterium | reverse complement strand
TAGCCCTTTCGGTTTTACAAATGACCACGGCTACGATGACATCCGGGACTTCTTAAACATCGCAGATAGCAATGTACGCTCGACCGGGCTCAAGCATGTGTTCGTTCCAGATGCCGCTCTGTCGGATATGTTTCACGTTCCTGTGCCAACGGATGTAACCGTACTCGAAGTCCTGGAGCGCATCCCAGATGTTCCAGCCGGGTGTTCTCTTTTGAACAAAAGCCTTGGCCGCGACTTTGCGTGGATCTGGATGCACGAACAAAAGTCTATGTATGTATCGCTGATCGCAAAGACAAATGCAAACATCCCCCGAAGTGTCACGCAGCGTTTCGGACGGTTTCATTTGGTGGATGGCGTGCGTGGAACGCCAACGCTTTGGAGCAAGTCTGAGCTCAAGCAATGTGAAGGAAGTGTCGCTGTTGTAGAAAGGTCACCAACGGGCCTTTTGGCAAAAGTGCATTGTGATTTTCAAATGAGCACACGGGATGGAAAGCGGCGATATAGGGGAAAGCTTGATGGCTTGCTTTTGTTTGATCCCAGCACACAGCTTTTGCTTGATGCAATGTGCTTAGCCAGGGGGTTGCACTTTGGCAATGGTGTTTATACACCGAATGCGCCTAAAGGCGAATATCGACTGCTCACGCGTTTCCATTTGTCAAGAGGAGAAACCGGTAGGATTGTTCCTCCAGAAAAAGTAGCAACGGATGGAAATATCAGGGAATACAAACATCCCGTGTAAGCCTGCCGGATGTCTGCTTACGTTCGATAACATCGCACTCCACGTTCAATCCAATTAATTCTTCCTGACCTGTCACGTTTACTGGGTAACAAGCGATGTCGCCCGGCAATACAAACACCCTGCGTAAGCCGGTAGGACAATGTCTTTCGTTCGAGAGTTTTCCATTCGACTTCCACAAAATGTTTTTCTACCTACCCTGTCACGTTTACTGGGTGACAAGCGATGACTCCTATAAGGAGATTCATCATGACAGATTTAGCATTTACTCGGCATTCGGCAAGTAGGTCAGCTCAGCGGTCTATTCGGGAGCGTGACATCCGAATGGCAGTTCAATATGGGTATCGCCATTATGAAGGCGATGATGTTGTTTGCTTTCTTGGCAACCGGTGGATACCGGATTGGGTTGATGTCAGAGAGCGGGCAAGGTTGAATGGAACGGTTGTTGTCTTGCGGGACCGTACCGCCATCACATGTTTCAAAAATGTGGACTACCATGCTAGGTTGAAGAAGCGTCCCGTGCGGGGCCGCTCACAACATCGTCAGCGGGTTGCAGACAATCAAGAGAGGCAAGCATATGCAGCTGGTTGAACTTCGTGATGGGCAGGCATTCAGCGGAATCTATGCCTTAAAGACTGCAACACACTATCCGGATGGTGACAGTCCACGGCTTGCCTTGACCCTTGGTGACAGTACTGGTTCTCGAAAGGCAGTGATTTGGAAGCCTCAGCCTAGAGTCGTCCAAGCAATGCACGTGGCAGAGGCTGTGAAGGTTAGCGGTCGTGTCAATCCACCAGGACGCTATGCCGGTGAGCTGACGGTTGAGCAAATCGAGGCTATCGACGTTACACCAGAAATCCTGGATTCTCTACTTCCATCATTCCCAGACACGCACGATGCTGATGTTGAAAAGTTCGATGCACTGATCGAAACTGTCGTCCACCCTCTTTGCAAGAAGCTGTTGCACACATTGCTGCATGGTTCGAAACGTTCGCTGTTCCTAAATGCTGTTGCTGCCCGAGAAGTCCATCACGCCTACCGAGGTGGACTACTACAGCACACCTTGGAAGTCGCTGACATTTGTGATGCATGCTGCCAACGATTTCCACGGTTAAACCGCGATTTACTGATCACGGGAGCGTTGCTGCATGACTTTGCCAAGCTGGATGAAATGACACACGGCCTTCGTGCAGGTGAATACACAGATAACGGGATGTTAATCGGTCATGTCGCATATGGCGCTGCCCGAATTATCCACTTGACGCTTGACTGGCCGGAGTCGATGCGAAACCACCTCGCCCACTTGATTCTCAGCCATCATGAGCGTCCGGAACATGGTGCCGCTAAGGTCCCCGCAACGCCTGAAGCCGTGGTGCTAGCCCACGCGGATGCGATCAGCGCGCACATTGCGATTGGTTTCCGGGCCGTTGACTCAGCCCCCCCGGGCAGCAGCAGCTACCCCTTGGTAGGTCGCTTCTGGTCAACAACGCGCCCCGATTAGAGCGAGTGAATCCTTATGTGCACCATCAATTACGTTTTGTAGGCAACCTGGCACATCGACAACGAGTTTTCAAACGGAGTCCCGCTCGGGTCCACACTCTTCCGTTGGTTCGTAATTATGAATGCTCGATGGATTGCGGACATCAGCATCCACATGATGAGCATAAACGGTTGGCATCGGCAGATATTACAACCAAGCCAGTCGGTCAATGGCAGGAATTATCCTTGGCATCCCGTAACATGACGCTAGCACAATCGGGCTTAGTTGCCCCTTTGGAGCCCAACGTGTAACGAGGCATTCATGAGCAAAGTTGTTCAGATTTTATCGGCAATGGTTGCCGCTGGGGGAATCCTAACGATGACGGCAGGATCGGCAATGGCACAGGGACCTAGTGTCAAGAAATCTGTTTTCGGTAAGTTGAAATCCGGAGCAGTCGTTCACAAGTTTGTGTTGACGAACGGCAAGATTACCGCAGACATTATGACCCTTGGTGCAACGCTGACGGGAGTTCATGCTCCTGACCGCAACGGCAACATCGCGGATGTCTGCCTAGGTTTTGACAACGTGGCTGGTTACGAAGCTGGACACCCCTACTTTGGTAGTACGGTCGGCCGAGTTGCCAACCGTATCGGCAAAGGAAAGTTCAAGTTGGATGGTGCAAGTTACCAGCTCGCAACAAACAATGGACCGAACCACTTGCATGGTGGCGTCAAGGGATGGGACAAGGTTATTTGGCAGGCAGAGGTTGTCAAGAACAATGCTGGCCCAAGTGTTCGGTTCCGTTACACCAGCAAAGATGGTGAGGAAGGCTATCCTGGCCTCTTGAAGGCTGAGATTACGTACACGTTGACCAGCTCCAATGCCGTTCGTATGGAATACCGTGCGACCACGACAAAGGCAACGCCGATTAACATGACCAACCACGCGTACTTCAACCTAGCGGGTCAGGGCACAATCCTAAACCATAGCGTTCATCTGAATGCATCTAAGTACACACCAGCGGATGCGACATTGCTACCAACTGGCAAAATCGTAACCGTGACAGGAACGCCGTACGACTTTACAACGATGCATGCAATCGGTGACAATATCGCTCAGACGGATGGCGAGCCAAATGGCTATGACCTGAACTATGTTGTTGATGGAAAGCCAAACGCTTTCCGTAAAGCAGCAACCGTTTCGGAACCAAATAGCGGGCGCGTCCTTGAGGTTTGGTCGGATGAGCCAGGTATCCAGTTTTACTCTGG
>JBEEMN010000273.1:0-3492 GCA_041192625.1 Armatimonadota bacterium | reverse complement strand
GATCTGGTGGGTTGGCATTCTCCCAAACTCGGTCGTCCAGAGAATGAGGGTGTCATCGAGGAGTCCACGGCTCTTCATATCTGCGAGTAACCCAGCTGTTGGCCTGTCCAAAATGGGCACATGCCGCTCGTAGTCTGCTTTGAGAGTTTTATGGGCGTCCCAATTCAGCAGGCCATCCACTCCGCTGGCACACGCCCCGCAGTAGAGCTGGACAAAGCGCACGCCGCGCTCAAGTAGCCTGCGGGAAAGCAATGCATTTCGCGCATACGCGGCTTCAAGTGGATTCGATGATGTTGTGCCATACAGCGCATGCGTCGCCGGAGTTTCCTTGCGTAAGTCGGTGGCTTCTGGTGCCGCCAGCTGCATTTTTGCCGCCAGCGCATAGGACTTCATCCGCGCAGTGATATCGGAGTCTCCCCCAAGGGATGCGTTGAAGTGTTGGTCGAGGCGCTCGAGCTCACGGCGCAGACGAGCATCGGATGCGCTTACCTTGCCAGATCCCATATTGGACAGGGGTTTTTCTGCATTGAATGCTGTTCCCTGAAACGCTGCTGGAAGAAAACCAGAGCCCCAGTTTGCCGGACCATTGGGTGGAAGGCCACGGACATCTGGAATGGAGACGTATGTCGGAAGGTTATCTGTCAGATTGCCCATCGCCATCGAGAGCCATGCACCCATGCTGGGGAAGCCATCGAGGACAAAGCCAGTGTTTAGTTGCAACAAGCCTGGCCCGTGTGTCGATGACCGTGCTGTCATGCTGTGGATGAACGCCATGTCATCCGCGTGGCGGGAGAGGTTTGGCAGCATCGATGACAACATCTTGCCGCTCCTGCCCGCCGGACGGAATTCCCACGGTGGCCGCATAATGCGGCCATTGCCGCCTTGGAAGGTCTTTACTCCGGTGAGTCCCGGCATTTCTTCACCGCTCCGCTTGAAGAGTTCCGGCTTATAGTCCCAGAGATCGATATGAGATGCAGCTCCAGGACACACGATTTGCAGGACCCGTTTCACACGTGTTGGCTTTTGTGACTTTAAACCAGCATCGCGCATGAACAGGGATGCCAATGCCATCGCAGGCGTCCCGTGGATCATCGAACCAAATGGATTTGACATATTCTCTTCCTAATACGAGATAAACGCACTGCTATTGAGGAGGACGCGGGCGACGGCTTCATTGCCACCAGCCTTGTGCACCTCATTGATGACGGAAACCTCGACGGAATCCGGCGCACGGCCCATCAGACGCTTGAAGACATCCAGAGGACCATTCGCTTTGCCCCCGACAAGGCTTGCCTGTTCATTCAAGAACTTGCCATTCCAGAGCGCGAGGGCCTGAAGCGCTGTCGTTGTCGCATCACGTTTTGGTGTCCTGACGGATGACTCAGGGCAGTCAAAGGCACCGAGGAAGCCATCCCGAACACCGCGTGCAGCGATGCTGTAAATGCCTCTTCGCCATGTGTCCTTACCTGGAAGTTCCAGGTCGGTAAAGCGGGCAACGTTTACGACATCGTAGCCGTAGAGGCGATACCCCGGACCAAACATTGTTCTGTCCAGATTTCCACATGTCGACAATATGGCATCGCGGACCATTTCGGCTTCCATCCGGCGAACAGGCATCCGCCAGAGAAGCACATTCCCAGCATCCTTGCGCATCGCCGCCGGGCTCGCAAAGCTGGACCGACCATAGGCATCCGTGCTGACCAGATAGCGGTGCAGTTTTTTTACTGACCAACCATTTGTGACAAACCAGCTTGCGAGGTGATCGAGCAGCTCAGGATGACTTGGTGCACCGCCCATGTTGCCAAAGTCGCTCGGTCCCGCAACGAGGCCACGACCAAAGTGTTGTTGCCAAATGCGGTTTACGATGACGCGTGCTACGGTGGGATGCTTGCCACTGGTCAGCCACTTAGCGAATGCGAGGCGTCGGTCGGCTTCCGATGCCTGTTCTAGTCCGCATGCACCAGCAGAGTACTCCATCAGTTTTGGAGCAGCAGGAGTGACGACTTCCTTGCGTTGCATCACATCACCACGGGTCAGCAAATAGGTTGCATCAGGCTCGGCAAACCTGCCCGTATAGGCTGCCGATGGGCTTGTCTGTACTGGATCTTTGGCAAGGCCGGTTTTCCAAGCCATTTCGGCACGATCGAGTGCATCGATTGATGCTCTGTCAAGGTTTTTGCGGATCTGGTCAGGATGGACGTAGGTGACACCGGAAAGCCTTCCGGCCTGGGTTGCCACGGTCTCCCATGTCTTGCCATCGGTAGAAACGCTTATGGCATACGATGTCGCGACACGGTCATCAAAGCGCGGGACAAGCCCGGAGTCCCGGCTCCAAACGACACGGTTTACCTTTGTCGGCTTTGGAAATGTCAGCGTGATGGTGCCGCGCCCCTTGGTCGCGGAGATCCAGCTGTGCGGGTTCCCAAAGCGTCCATCATTGATGTGACTGGTCTTGTGCTCTGCAAAGCCAACCAGTGTCGAATCAGGAACGGCTTTGACGCCATCCGCCGCAAGCGCAACATTCACGTCATCGGAGAAAACCTGCAGCTCATCAATGCAAGGCTCCTCGCCATCGTTTGTCGCCATCACCTCGAAGCGCACACTCGTAACGTCCCGCGGCGTAAATGATTCCTCATTCCACTGGCTATTGAGTGCCGGGCGGCCCGTACCTGGCTGGGATGCTACACGCCCCTTGTAGCGCAGTCGCTGTACCTGATTGTGGGCGTTAACCGATTGCTTTAGCCATTCACTGGATGGCTGGAGAATCGGCTTCCCAGTCTTTGGCAAGTCTGTTTCGCCATGATTTACACCGGAAAACAGCGCTTCGAGAGCGTAAAAGTCACGCTGTGAAAACGGATCAAACTTGTGGTCATGACAGCGTGCACAGCCGATGGTAAAGCCCATCACGGATGCACCAACTGTCGCAACAATATCCTCAAGGTCATTGGCACGTTGCTGGCGGGTTGCCTCTTCGACCTGACTGGGGACGGTGTCGTGGATTCCGGCGACGAGAAAGCCCGTGGCAGGAAGGATGTCGGGATTGCCCTTACCAAGAACATCTCCAGCTAGCTGTTCCTGAATGAAATCAGAGTAGGGCTTATCGGCATTGAACGACCGGATGACATAGTCACGGTATGGCCATGCATTGGGCCGAATGTGATTCTGTTCGTAGCCGTGTGACTCCCCAAAGCGGGCGACATCAAGCCACAGCCTTGCCATCCGCTCCCCGTACGCCGGAGATGCAAGCAAGCGGTCAACAACTCTTTGCCGGGCATTGGCGCTTTTATCTGCCAAAAATGTGGATGACTCAGCAGCGGTTGGAGGCAATCCTGTTAGGTCAACGGTGATACGTCGAAGCCATGCGACTTGCGTAGCCGGTGGATTCACGCTGATACCCTTTGCCTTCAGTCCCTTGAGGATGAATGCATCAACAGGGTGTTTGGCACCAGACATTTTAGGAATTGTGGGGTTGCTGACGGGGCGAAGCGACCA
>JBEEMN010000272.1:0-3526 GCA_041192625.1 Armatimonadota bacterium | reverse complement strand
GTCACTGCGACGGGGTGCAGCTCATTGACGAGGCGGATGCCTTCCTGACCCGTGGATGCTGTCACAACGGAATAGCCTTCACGGCTGAGATTTCTGGAAATGAGGGTGAGCATGTCCGGGTCATCATCGATGGCCACGACGACTGGACGGCCATCGGGATTCAGTGGGGTCTCCTGCACTACGGCGGGTAGATGCTCTGATTGTTCAGCAGGTTGCTCCGGTAGCGCCGGGGCAATGCGCGGGAGCGTAACGATGAACGTAGAACCGACATTTTCCGTGCTTTCAACGGTGATATCGCCGCCGAGGAGCTGGCAGAATTTGCGACTGATGGCGAGGCCGAGGCCGGTGCCGCCATACTTTCGCGTCGTGGATGCATCCGCCTGCGTAAACGCCTGAAAGAGCTTGGACAGCTGCTCTGGTGTCATCCCGATACCAGTGTCCGTGACCTTGAAGACAACCGTATCCGAGTCGGGCACCGGTGCCGCAGAGAGGGTGATTGTCCCGGCATCCGTGAACTTGGATGCATTGCTTAGCAGGTTGAACAGCGTCTGCCGCAGCTTTGTGAGGTCGGAGTAGATTGTCCCGATTTCGGGTGTAACATCGATGACCAGTTTGTTGTTGTTCTTCTGGATGAGTGGGGTGACGGTGGCTCGGACTTCATCGACAACCGCAGCAATGTCAACGGTTTCGCAAAACGTCGTCATTTTGCCGGCTTCGATTTTAGAGAGGTCCAAAATGTCATTGATCAGCATCAGGAGGTGCTTACCCGCACCGTGGATACGCTTAAGATCCGGGATGAAGTCCTCTTGGCCAACATCCTCAGCCTCTTCCATCAGCATTTCGCTATACCCGATAATCGCGTTCATTGGGGTTCGAAGCTCATGGCTCATATTTGCGAGGAAGGAGCTCTTTGTACGATTAGCGCCTTCGGCATCTTCACGGGCAGCTTCCGCTTCGATACGCGCATCATCCGCTTTTTGCAATGCATCCGCGAGGGCAGCCGTGCGGTCGGAAATGGTGGATTCCAGGCCCTGGTTGAGCTCTTCGAGGCGTTGCTCACGGGCTTTCACTTGCCCGGCCATGTCGATGAAGCCGTGCGCGAGAAAGCCAAGGTCATCGCGGCGCCGGGCGGTCTTGGTAAGGGTTTCAGGTTTGAAGGAGCCCTTTTCCATTTCGGTGGTCGAGCGCGAGAGGAGAGCGAGTGGACGGAGAACCGAGCGCAGAACAAGTCCGATAATGACTCCCGTCAGGATTAGGCCAAAGAGCGCGAGGCGGCCTGTCTTGATGGAGAGGTCCTTGAGGGGCTCGACGATTTGCGCAACGGGGAAGCTCAGGACGACTTTCCAGCCGGTTTTCGGGGATGTGTCCCAGTAGAGGATACGGTCATCGCCATTTTCGGATGCGAACGTCATTCCACGTGGCTGGGAAATGATGTCAGCCCCGCCGGGCAGCTCGGTGATTTTCATCCCATTCCGGATTTGGAACGGTTTTTTTGTCGCAGCTTCCTGAGCCAGTTTTTTTACATCGGCTGTAAACGCTGCAGGGTCCGCATCCGGGCCAGCGGTTAATCCAGCCGAGATTCCCTTGATAAACTCGCTGCCAACCGTTACCTTTTGGGGCTTTTGTTGCACATTGGATTTTTGGTTTGGATGAGAAATCAGCTTTCCACTTGCACTGACAAGAAATGCATAGGTGGGCTGAACACCTGGTGGGAGCTTTAGCTCAGGCGCGCGGGGGCCAAAGTCCGATGTCACTTCCATCAGGCCACCCGACCCGATGCGAATCGGTTTGTTTTCCCGCTTCGCCTTTTCGAACACCCGCTTGTCATTGCCACGCTGGCGGCCGACATTGGTCACAAAAGAGCCAATAGATTCCAGTGCGAAGTCGACGCCGGCTACGCCGATCAAGCTCCCAGAGTCGGTATAAACCGGGCGGGTCATACTGACCATCAGGATGTTGGAGCCACCCTCATCAAAGTATGGCTCCGTGATGGCTTGTTTCTTGCTTTTGACGGCTCCCCCGTACCAAAGCTTATCTTTGTCATGCCAGTCATAAGCGACACGCTCGAGGTTTGGGTAGGACTTCCGGTCTATCAGGAAGTGGGAATCAGACTCTTTAGGGGCCTTGGCATCGTAGAAAATGTAGGAGCCATAGACATCATTTTTGGGTACTTGACGCATCACATCGCGGATAAATGCCGGCATGGATGGATCCGGCGTTGGGCCATGCACACGCTGGCGGGCAGCGATTGCTTTTGGGATGACCTCGAGCTTTTCGATGTTGGATTCAAGGGTGCGAACGGATGTTTCTAGCTTGATGGAGGCGAATTCGCCGGCATTTTGTACGAGCTCGACAAGGCGGAGGACATAGGTGACAAAGAGGACGAACAAGATAACCTGACTGATGAGCAGGGTCATCGTCCAGCCCAGTCGCCACGCCAAGCTTTTGGGTTTTGTAGGTCGCTTTGGTGCCACTTTCGTCATAGGTTTCCATTGTCCCGCAATTGTTGATGGACGTCACCTATATATAGATGCGGAGGATGTGGCTGACAGTGTTGCGATTGCCACACAAAGGAAATCCCCCGGAACAGCTGTGTTCCAGGGGATGTTTAGTCGGCTACGGTTAGACCGCTTGGTTTTAGTGCGCTAATGTCATTTTATGACTGGTTGTGTCGATGCCTAAGAGCTTGTAAAGGGGGCAACGACCGGCCATCCCTGTGATCACAAGGGTTGCTCCCACGATTCCGAGCACTCCGTTTACAAAGCTTGGCAACGGACCCAGGACGGCTGTGATGAGCAATGCATCCCCGATATAAGCCCGGGCGATTCTGTCTGCGATGCCTTCATTCATTTTCATTTGTGTGTTCCTTCTCTCACCGCTAATGGACATAGCATCGCATGCACGCGTGTCGCTTTCATCTGCCGAAGGGGTGATTTGATTCCGTGAAATTTGGTGAATGTTGTACGGATGAGACAACATTTAGAATGCATCCACAGATCGTTATATTGACGATTTTTATGCCGTAAATGTGAGTGAAGAGAAGGCGAGGTTTTGGCTGTATTGACGTGTATAGCTCGGCGAAAAAAGGACACAGCATCGCATGCACGCGTGTCGCTTTCATCTGCCGAAGGGGTGATTTGTTTCCGTGAAATTTGGTGACTCTTGTACGGATGAGACAACATTTAGAATGTATCCACAGATCGTTACATTGACGATTTTCATGCCGTAAACGTGAGTGAAGAGAAGGCGACGTTCTGCAAGCACTGATGTGAAGTGCTGAGCGAAAAATGGTGCCGAATGTCTTTACCTAACTAGTCGTCATGTGTCTTTGTCACGTTTTCAAATGTGAGGTCTCACTTATCCCGTGCCGTCAAGTGTCTCCATGGCTTCGTCTGATGACGTATGGATTACTGAAATTCCTTACCAGTTGGTCAATAAAACGCCGATTCCTGCGCGGTTGCTCCATGCGATGTACATCAGGGATGAGAACAGCAAAGGTTATACTCCCGCCATGGCAGTCACCATC